>JAACVA010000021.1:0-328 GCA_009992615.1 Rhodobacterales bacterium | reverse complement strand
GGACTGCGCCAGCGTTATCCTGTGGTGCGCTGAAGCAGCGACCAAAATGGCTGGCGATGGCATTCAGATTTTTGGTGGCAACGGCTACATCAATGAATACCCGCTGGGTCGCCTGTGGCGCGACGCCAAGTTGTATGAAATTGGCGCGGGTACCTCAGAAATTCGCCGTATGCTGATCGGGCGCGAATTGTTTGCCGAGACATGCTGAACCTCTCGCTGAACCATCTGCTGGACAACAACCGCTCCTGGGCTGCGCGTGTTGAACGCGAGCACCCAGGTTTTTTTGCGAGCCTGGCGCGTCAGCAGCAACCCAAATATTTGTGGATCG
>JAACVA010000251.1 GCA_009992615.1 Rhodobacterales bacterium | reverse complement strand
AAGCCCGCCGCACGCCGGTCAAGACCGCGCTGCTGGATCAACGGGTCGTGGCGGGTCTGGGCAACATCTATGTCTGTGAAACGCTGCACCGGGCGGGCATTTCGCCGCGGCGTCTGGCCGCGAACCTGTCGCGCGCCCGCATCGGCACACTGGTGCCGATCATTCGCGATGTGCTGTCCGAGGCAATCGAGGCGGGCGGGTCCAGTCTGCGCGATCACCGCCAAGCCGATGGCGCGCTGGGCTATTTCCAGCATCGCTTCCGTGTTTATGACCGGCTGGGCGCCCCCTGTCTCACACCCGGTTGTGGCGGCACGATTGCCCGAATCGTCCAGTCGGGGCGATCATCGTTCTTCTGTCCGCAATGCCAAAGATAGCTTGAATTGCGCAAAATCATTGGTAAGGGTTCGATCCTACCGCCCACAGCGAAAGCTTGCACGCCATGGCCTACAAGACGATCATCGTCGAAACTGCCGATCACGTCGCGCTGATCCGCCTGAATCGCCCCGATGCCCTGAACGCCCTGAACAGTGAACTGTTGGGCGAACTGGCCCATGCGGTGAGCGATGCAGATGCCAACGAAAAGGTGCGCTGCATCGTGATCACCGGGTCGGAAAAGGCGTTTGCCGCCGGGGCCGACATCAAGGAAATGGCCGACAAGACCGCCGTCGAGGTGTTCGCGGGCGACATGTACGCGGCTGAAATGGCCGCCCTTGAACACTGTCGCAAACCGATCATCGCAGCCGTTTCGGGCTATGCGCTGGGCGGCGGGTGCGAACTGGCCATGGTGTGCGATTTCATCATCGCCTCGGAAACCGCCCGGTTCGGGCAGCCCGAAATCAACCTGGGCGTGATTGCCGGGATGGGCGGATCGCAACGCCTGACGCGGCTGGTGGGCAAGCCCAAGGCGATGGAGATGCACCTGACCGGGCGGTTCATGGACGCCGAAGAAGCCGAGCGTTCGGGCCTTGTCAGCCGCGTGGTGCCGGCCAAGAAGCTGATGGATGAAACCATGGCAAGTGCGCAAAAGATCGTTGAGAAATCGATGATCGCCGTGATGGCCGCGAAAGAAGCGGTGAACCGCAGCTATGAAACCACCCTGCACGAGGGGCTGTTGCATGAACGGCGTCTGTTTGCCGGGCTGTTTGCCACCGAAGACCAGAAAGAAGGCATGGTCGCCTTCATGGAAAAGCGCCAGGCGCAGTTCCGCGACAAGTGATTTTTCGCGCTATACATTGGGCGGCACCCAAGCTATGACAGCGCGATCATGCGCGTGAGGCCCGCTCGGCCAGAGTTTCCCGGTTGTTGAACCCGGGTCGGGTTTTCCGCGTGTACCGCAATTTTGACAACCCGACGAAAGAGAACCGCCATGGCCAATTCGCCCCAGTCCAAAAAACGCGCCCGCCAGAACGAGGCCCGTTTTCAGATCAACAAGGCGCGCCGGTCGCGCATCCGCACCTTCCTGCGCAAGGTCGAAGAGGCCATCGCCTCGGGCGACAAGGAATCGGCCACCAAGGCCCTGCGCGCCGCCCAACCTGAAATGATGCGCGGTGTCACCAAGGGCGTGCTGCACAAGAACACTGTTGCGCGCAAAATGTCGCGCCTGTCCGCCCGCGTCAAAACCACCGGCGCCTGAACACGCCTCGGTCAGTTCGAATCATTGAACGCGCCCCCTCGGGGCGCGTTTTTTGTTTCACAAATTTGTGACATGTGGGCTTTGTGCCACCAGCCGGGCGGCATTTCAGGGCAGTTTCAGATTCGCCCCGGCTATGTCGGAGTCAACAGCATAGTTCGGTTGCAGAGGGTCGAACCCCCTTGCTACGTTGATCTTGCGATTCACATCGCTTGGGGGAACATGAGAAGGTCGGGCCGCTACAATTGCGAATGAGCAGGGTCAAACTCTGCCGAATGCCAATGGTTCTGGTTTGTCTGCCGGTCGTCCGGTTCAGATCCGCGTGGGGTGGATCACAATCGGGATGACAGCCGCATCGCGGGGGTTTTGGCGCAGATGCGCCAGGCATGTTCATGGATGACGGCCGCCTTCGGGCGGAAGACCTGACTGGCGGTGGTCTGCTCCACGTTGTGCTGGTCGGGTAACTGCTGCCATTTGCCTTGCGCGGCCGGTCGTATGATCGGTCGGTGCTTAAAGGGCGTCCTCAGACGATGCGATACGCGGCCGGGGTGCGATCTGCACACACCCGGGTCGGGCGGGCGGGCCGGGTTGTTTCCGGTTCGGGACAGGCATGTAATGGGGACGGCTAGGCGTAAAATGACGAATGCAACCTGGGGTGTAATCCGACAAGAGCTGCTCAAGTCGGTCGGACAGAACAACTTTAAGAATTGGATCGAGCCGCTGGAATTTGCGGAACTCGACGATGGGGTGGCCCTGTTTCATGTGCCCAGCCTGTTCATGGGCGATTGGGTGCAACGCAATTTTGGCGATCAGATCCTCAACCAGTTCGACAAGGCCGGAGATCGGGTGAACCGGATTGAATTTCGTGTGGCGCCGGGGGGGCGTGTTGCGCCGTCGTCCCAGTCGGCCGGGCTCACCCGCGCCGCCGTGGTTGAGGCGGAATTGCCCGGGGCCACGCTGGACGACCGGTTTACCTTCGACAGCTTTGTCGTGGGCAAGCCGAATGAGCTGGCCCATGCCGCCGCGCGCCGTGTCGCCGAAGGCGGGCCTGTCACCTTCAACCCGCTGTTCCTGTATGGTGGGGTGGGGCTGGGCAAGACCCACCTGATGCACGCCATTTCATGGGAATTGCAGATGCGTGATCCCGACATTCGTGTGCTGTACCTGTCTGCGGAACAGTTCATGTACCGGTTCGTGCAGGCCCTGCGTGACAAGCAGATGATGGATTTCAAACATCTTTTCCGCTCGGTTGACGTTTTGATGGTGGATGATGTCCAGTTCATTGCCGGCAAGGACAGCACCCAGGAAGAATTTTTCCACACGTTCAATGCCCTCGTGGACCAGCGCAAGCAGATCATCATTTCCGCTGACCGCGCCCCGGGCGAAATCGAG
>JAACVA010000250.1 GCA_009992615.1 Rhodobacterales bacterium | reverse complement strand
AATAAGCGCGTCCAGTTCGGCCCAGGTTTCCTCGGTGTCATACTGGCCCCAGATCACCTGATGCCCAAGCACAAGCGCCACGCCGCCTTCGGTCCAGCCCAGATAGGTGACTCCCAGGCGGTCGTGTTGAACGTCCACGCCAACCGTCAAGGCCAGCACTTCGGCAGGCACGGCGGCAAGGCCGAAGGGTTCGGCGCGGGCCATCAATTCATCTTCGGCTAGTTCATCGCCTTCGCTGCGCCAGCCTTGGCCAAGAATCGTGTTGACGAAGGTTTGCAGCGTGGTCGGATCGTCTTTCGCCTGCACGAATTCCACCGCCAGCTTGCCCCAAGCGGCGTTCGAGTGCAGCGATATCAGGGCGTTCATGCGGAACCCGGCATGGCCCTTCACCTGCGGCTGTGTGGCGCGCCATTCACCCTTGGCCACCATTTCCAGCTTGTGCCGTTCCGATACCTCTGCGGCGCAATGCGGGCAGCGCCAGCGGGCGGTTTCGGGCGCGCCTGCATCCCAGATGATATCGGGCCAAAGCAGTTCACTCATCGCCCCACATTCCGGGCAAGGCACCTCGTAAATCCGGGCATCAGACCGCGCATAGGCGCGCAGAACGTGGCTGGTTTCTTCATGCACCGGCGTCGATCCAAGCACGATCTTGCGGTCGGGGAACGACATGGTGCGGCGTTCGGCCAAGAGGATCGGCGAACCTTCGGCGGTTGCTTCCATGCCGTCGGCTTCATCCATGAACAGCACCCGGACGTTGTGACGGCGCAGGTTGCGCGGTGCTTTCGCTGCGACCACTTTCAACGATCCGCCGGGGAAACGGCGCGACAGAAGCGTGTTGCGCCCGGATTCGTCCTGTGCATCCGACAGGACGGCGGCAAGCGCCGGCGACGCTGCGAAGATCGGTTCGATATCCGACACCATGTAATCGCGGCAATCAGCCTCTGCTGGTAGAAGGCAAAGGATTGGCGCAGGTTCATTGGCCACGAAACTTGCGACGGCGCTGGTCAGAAGCGTGGTGAACCCTACCCGGACGGGCTTCACCAGGGTAACACGTTCGATTTCCGCGTCGCCTATGGCGTCGGCAATCTCGCGCTGAAAGGGCCAAAGCCGCACCGGGCCGGGCAAGGCAGATACGCCATCGGGCAGCACGATTTCCCGCTCGATCCATTCCGACAGGCGCAGGCGGGGCGGGGGGATCAGGGCGCGCAGCGCCTGCTTTGTGATCTGGTCAAGCGTCGGCATTGCCAAGTTCCTGCAAAGCGTCGCGCAATTCGCGGTCGATCATGGTCACGTCGCTGGTGGTCAGGTGCTGCATGGACTGGCGCAGCCGGGAAGGCACCGCCAGCAGCCGGGAACGCAGCGCGCGCAGGGTATCGGACCAAGCCCGTTCCACTTCGCTTGCCGGGACGTATTCGCCGCGCAGCACGGCGTTTTTCAGGGCCTGCGCGTCGGCCTGTTCCCGCGCCAGCCGCGCCCGTTCTCCGGTCAGGTTCAGCACCTGTTCTTCGCCGCCGCGCCCGCTTGCCGTTTCGCGCAGACCGGCGATATAGCGGCGGGTGCTTTCCTCAAGGTCATAGGCATCATGGCCAAGACGAACCACAATATCGCGCTTGCCAAGGGTGGTCAGCATCCCCGGCGTGATGCCGAACAGGTCGCAAAGGTCGGAACCGCCAATGCGATGGACGGGCTTCTCTCCCCCCAGCCCCGGCAGTTCCGACATGATCCGCATCTTTTAACCCCTTGTAATTGCTTGCATAGCTTAAAGCCTCGCGCCTCGCCCCCCCGTATACGTCAGGGCCGGGAAGGACCCGCGGTGGTCACGCGCTGCCCGCTGGTCTGGCGCTCGCAAGCGTGTGGTCAGCCGTAGCAGGCAGGGTGCAGACCCGTTCGGCGGCTCTGGTGCAGCAATGCGCTGCCATCCTGTCTTTCGCTTGCTCAAGCATTGGCCCGTTCCTGCATGGCGCTACAGGCGATGCTGGCCCATTTCTCAGCAATCCGCGTTTCGAGCTGATCGTCCGCCCGTGGTGGAACCCGGAAAGGAACCCGCCAACCTTGATCGAATCGCTGATCAAGCGCCGTGAGGTTCGGCCACCTGCCCTTCGCAAGCCAAGCGTTCCAAGATTCCTCGTTGTGGGAACCCCGGTCGATCTTCACAACGGGACGGTTGAAAAAAAGTGGTTCGGGCGGCTGGCCAGCCCTTTGGATATTCTTTGGGTCAGCCTTTATATAGGAAAGTGCAGTTTTGCCCCCTTTTCCGCGCATATCTGCCCCCTTTTGCGTTGCCCTTTCGCGGTCATAAACGGGTGCAGGATTGCCCCCTTTTTCGTGCTTCGTGGTCGGTGCTTGAACCGCCTTCGGGCGGTCATGGCCGGAGGCATCCGGCCCCTTCGGGCAGATCATCGGCACCACGTTGTTGCCGCCCAGAAAGAAGATTTCAGACCGATTTCCGCGCCCGCGTCCTTCGGTCCTGATCAGCCATCCCGCCGCCGTCAGATCGCGCAGGGCGCGCTTTATGGTATCGGCAGAGGTGCAGAGAGCATCGGCAAGCGTGTCGGTTCCGGGGGCGCAATGGGCCGTCTCATGGTGCGAAAACTGCGTTGCGAGAACATGGGCGAGAAGCCGGGCCATCGGCGACAGATCACCGTCACCTGTGATAGCCTTGAGCCAGCCCCACCGGGCACGGTTCCAGTTTCCGTTCTGATCGACGCGCCTTGCAGCGGCGGGGGCGTCGGTGTATTGTTCGGCTTGAAGCCGTTGTGCTTTGTCATTAGCCCCGGATGCGCCCGCCAGCGCGCCGGGGTTTTCGTTTGCATCGGTCGGCAAAAGGTTCGCCTTACCCCGAATTTCGCCAATGATATCAATGGGCGAATTTTCTCGGTTCGCC
>JAACVA010000256.1 GCA_009992615.1 Rhodobacterales bacterium | reverse complement strand
GTGGCCGACGGCAAGGTCTGGTTCGAAGGGCGCGACATCACCGCGCTGGCGCCGGAGGAGATCCCGGTTTCCGGCCTGACCCTCTCGCCCGAAGGCAGGCGCGTCTTCGGCACGCTCAGCGTCGATGACAACCTGAGGATGGGCGCCTATGCGGTGCGGGACAAGGCTGTCGCCAAAAGGGCCCGCGAACGCGTCCTCGACCTGTTTCCCATCCTCGCCGAGCGCCGCAAACAATATGCCGGCACGCTGTCGGGAGGCCAGCAGCAGATGCTGGCCATCGGTCGCGCGCTGATGTGCAACCCGCGCCTGCTGCTTCTGGATGAACCGTCGCTCGGGCTTGCGCCGCTGATCGTCCGGCAGGTGTTCGACCTTATCAAAAAGCTTCGCGACGAGGGCGTGACGGTCTTTCTGGTCGAGCAAAACGTGGCGGGCGCGCTGGCGATCGCGGACCGCGCCTACATGATGGCCTCGGGCGTCATCCAGCGCGAAGGCGCGGCGGACGACATGAAGCGCTCCGGCGCGATGGTCGCCAGCTACCTTGGGGGGCACTGAGCGTGGATATTGCGCTGCAACAGATTTTGAACGCGGCGGCCCTTGGCGGCATCTACGCCCTGCTTGCGCTCGGACTGGCGGTGGTGTTCTCGATCATGGGTCTGATCAACTTCGCCCATGGCGAGTTGATGACCATCGCGGGCTATGTGCTGATGTTCTGCGGAATCGCCGGCATTCCTTTCGCGCTCGGCGTTCCTCTGGCGATCGTCGCGGCGGCGCTTTCGGCCATGGCGATGGAGCGGATCGCCTTCCGCCCATTGCGCAACGCCTCGGGCGCGACATTGCTGGTGACCAGTTTCGCGGTGGCGATGATCCTGCAGGTCCTGTTCCAGAACCTGATTTCGGCGCGCTCCCAGCCGGTGATCCTCCCGGCTCTGCTGGGACAGAGCGTGACGGTCTTCGGACTGGTGATCGGCGTGAACAAGATCTTTGCGATCATCGCGACGCTGGTCATGCTGGTGGCGCTGGAAGCCTTCATGTCACGGCAGAGACACGGCATCGCCATGCGCGCCGCGGCCGAGGATTTCGCCATCGCCCGCCTGATGGGGATCCGGGCCAACACCGTGATCTCCGGGGCCTTCGCCCTTTCCGGCATGCTGGCGGGCGTGGCGGCGGTGCTCTGGGTGTCGCAGCGCGCCTCGGTGGATCCGCTGATGGGTTTCACCCCGGTCCTCAAGGCGTTCATCGCGGCCATTCTCGGCGGGTTGGGGTCGCTGCGGGGCGCTGTGGCGGGGGGCTTCGTGCTGGGGCTCATCGAGGTCTTTCTCGCCGCCTTCCTGCCGGCCAGTTGGCAGGAATTCCGTGAGCCCATTGGCCTCGCGCTGGTCGTGGCGCTCCTGATCCTGCGTCCGAACGGACTGATCCCGGCCGCCACCCTTCAGGCGCAGAAAGTATGACGATACATCCCCCCCTCCCCACCCTCCTGTCACCCACCGATCCTGCGCCGGTGGAATGGATCAACCGCAACAGCGCTTCACCGGTGCTTCTGGTCTGTGAGCATGCCGGTCGGGCGATCCCCGAGGCACTGGCCGGGCTCGGCCTGCCCGAGGGAGCGATCGACGACCATATCGGCTGGGACATCGGGGCCATGGCTGTCGCGCGGCGCATCGCCGAGCACCTTGGCGCGCCGCTGGTCGCGCAGCGCTACAGCCGGCTGGTCATCGACTGCAACCGCCCGCCGCTCAGCCTCGCCGCCATTCCAGAGGCCAGCGACGGCCTTCCGGTTCCACGCAACGTGTCGATTTCCCCGGAGCAGAGCATGGCGCGCGTGCGGGACATCTTCGACCCGTTCGCAGCGGCGGTCGTGGACAGCTTTTCCCGGGCGCCGCGCAGACTGGCGATCTCGATCCACTCCTTCACCAAGGTAATGCGCGACACAGGAGAAAGGCCCTGGCACGCCGGTTTCCTGGCGCGTCAGGAGCTCGACACCTCGCGCCGCTTCATCGACCACATCGCGCAGGCCGCGCCGCACCTCGTTCTGGCGCTGAACCAACCGTACCAGGTCGAGGACGAGACCGACTGGTTCATCCCGACCCAATGCGAAGCGCGCGACATCCGCCACAGCCTTGTCGAGATCCGCAACGACCTGATCCGGAGCCCCGAGACCCAGGACCTCTGGGCGGAGTACCTGACGGGCGCCATCCGCGCGATCTTGCAGGCGGACTGACGCAGATAAACGCACTCATCTTCAAGGCCGACAGGACCCTCCCATGACCATGACATCCCAGCCGCTCACACGCGAACTGCCGCTTGTCGCCGCACAGTCGGCGCTCCTGTTCATCGACGTGCAGAACTTCGCCGCGCACCGTAATGGAGCCGAGTTCAGCGGCCTGACGGAGGAAGACTTCACCCGGAATTACGGCTGGTTCTTCTCCGAACTCGACCGCCAGGTGATCCCCAACATGCAGACCATCCAGAAGGCCTGCCGCGCCAGCGGGATCGAGGTTCTCTATACCACCATCGAAAGCCTTACACTGGACGGGCGCGACCGGTCGCTCGACTACAAGATCACCGGCTTCAACGTTGCCAAGGGCTCTTGGGACGGCAAGGTCATCGACCAGATCGCCCCGGAGGCTGACGAGATCGTCTTTCCCAAGTCGTCCTCCTCGGTCTTCGTCTCAACCCACATCGACTATGTTCTGCGGAACCTGGGGGTGAAGCAGCTCGCGATCGCCGGATTGATCACCGATCAATGCGTCGAAAGCGCGATCCGCGACGCATGCGACCTCGGCTATCTCGTCACGCAGGTGACGGACGCCTGCCTGAGCTACAGCCGGGAGCGCCATGACAACAGTCTGCGCACAATCAGGGGTTATTGCCGACAGGTGACAACCGCCGATCTTGTCGATGAACTTGGCCGGGTATGACGTCACCGGGCAGGGTTTAATTCGGCGCCCCGCGAAACACACAGCCATCTGAACTGATGCGGTGGATGCCCCCACCCAGCGGCATCTCTATGCCATGATGGTTCCCCATGAACCGAGCGGAGG
>JAACVA010000255.1 GCA_009992615.1 Rhodobacterales bacterium | reverse complement strand
GCAAGAAGAAGTCAGCGGTCATGCGTCGCGGGGAAAGCGGGCGATGTCTTCGACGGTGTTCAAGTTCATGTGGTTGCGCATGTAGCGGTTGGCGGCGTCTTCAACCGGCTGGTGATCCCAAGGGGTGAAGTGGCCCTGGCGCAGAGCGTCGTACACCACCCGGCGGCGGGCCTGCGAGGCGCGCACATTGGCGTCGAACCGTTCGAGATCCCAGCGGGCGGCAGCGGCGTGGCGGAAGGAGTCCAGTGTTGCGGCATGGGCCGGATTGTCCACGAGGTT
Source organism: Rhodobacterales bacterium (assembly GCA_009992615.1). Lineage (GTDB taxonomy): Bacteria > Pseudomonadota > Alphaproteobacteria > Rhodobacterales > Rhodobacteraceae > Oceaniglobus. Next base: position 2,786 of record JAACVA010000255.1, on the reverse strand, counting down.
TGTTCCCTCATCCGGGTCGGTGGCCAGATCGAACAGCTGTTCCGGGTCAAGCGCACAGTTGATGTATTTGTATCGCCCGGCGCGCAGGGCGATCAGTGGCGATTGCGAGGCTTCGGCAGCATATTCCATCGCCACGGGTTCGGTGCGGGCGATGCCACGGGTCAGCGGCAGCAGAGTTTGCCCATCGATGAAGGGGGTGACCTCGGCCGGGTCGATGCCCGCGAGATCGCAAAGGGTGGGGCAGATGTCCAGTGCGCTGACCGGGGTGTCATGGCACCCGGCGGGCAAACCGGGGGCGGCTATCATCAGGGGAATGCGTGCCGAGCCTTCGCGAAAGGTCATCTTGTACCACAGCCCGCGTTCGCCCAGCATTTCGCCATGGTCCGAGGTGAAGATGATCGTCGCCTCCTGGCGGGTGCCTTCGAGCGCTTTCAGAACCGCGCCGATCTTGGCGTCGAGATAGGAAATGTTGGCGAAATAGGCGCGGCGTGCGCGGCGGATGTGATCATCGGTGATGGCGGCATGGCGTCCGTCGTTGGCGTCGATGATGCGCCTTGCGTGGGGGTCTTGAGCGCTATAGTCAAGTGCGGGCACCCGTGGCAGCAGGTGGTCGCAGGCGTCGTACAGATCCCAGTATTTGCGGCGCGCGACGAAGGGATCGTGGGGGTGGGTGAAGCTGACCGTCAGGCACCAAGGGCGCGTGTCCTTGCCGCGAGCCAGGTCATGGACCTTGCGGGTGGCGTGGTGGGCCACGTCGTCGTCATACTCCATCTGGTTGGTGATCTCGGCCACCCCGGCGCCGCTCACGCTGCCCATGTTGTGATACCACCAGTCGATTCTTTCGCCTGGGCGTCGGTAATCGGGTGTCCAGCCGAAATCGGCGGGATATATATCGGTCGTCAGGCGCTGTTCGAACCCGTGCAGCTGGTCGGGGCCGACAAAGTGCATCTTGCCTGACAGGCAGGTCTGATAGCCGGCGCGCCGCAGGTGGTGGGCAAAGGTGGGCACGTCCGATCCGAAGGGTGCCGCGTTGTCATACACCCCGGTGCGTGACGGCAGTTGTCCGGTCATGAAGCTGGCCCGCGCCGGACCGCACAGCGGCGAGGCGCAATAGGCGTTGGCAAACCGGACCGAGCGCGCCGCAAGCCGTTTCAGATTGGGCGCGTGCAGCCAGTCGGCAGGCCCGCCATCGGCAAACAGCGTGCCGGTCAACTGATCGACCATGAAGATCAGGAGGTTGGGTCGGGTCATCGGCGCATCTCCAGCAGCCGGTCCAACACGTCGCACACCTGGTCGGCGGCGGCGGGGCCATCCGGCCCCTGGCCCAGAGCCGTACGCAGGTACAGCCCGTCGATCAGCGCGCCCAGCAGGCACGCCACCTCTTCGGCCCGCGCGCCGCACAAAGGCCGCAACCCGTGCAGCAGGTTCGAGCGCAGCCGCCGTTGATACACCCGCAAAAGGCGCTCTGCCTCCGGCACCGTATGGGCGTGGACGTAGAATGTCAGCCAGGCCCCGATCACCTCGGGACGGAAGTTGGCGGGCGCGAAATTGGCCCGCAAGATACGGTTCAGCCGGTCTCGCGGATCGGTCGCGCCAACAAGGGCGGCGCGTATGGTTTGCCCATAGGCCGTCAGGATATGGCGCATTGCGGCCAGGAATATCTGATCCTTGCCGCCGAAATAATGGTGCGCCAAGGCGCTGCTCATCCCGGCGCGGCGGGCGATCTGGCCCACGGTCACGTCCAATGACCCGGTGGCGCCGATCTCGACGATCGTCGCTTGGACCAGAGCTTTACGCCTGTTAGGCTGCATCCCGAGCTTGGGCATCTGCGTCTCCGTGGTTGCCCGGACAGGCTAAGTGTCTTTTTATTGACGCGTCAATCAAGAAAAACCAAGGAGACGACATGATGCTGAAATCCGCCCTTTCCGCCCTGGCCCTGGTTGCCACGGCCGGCACAGCGCTGGCCGATTGCGATACGATCACCTTTGCCGACGTGGGCTGGACCGACATCACCGCTACAACCGCAGCCACCACCGTTGTGCTGGATGCGCTGGGCTATGACACCGATGTGAAGCTGTTGAGCGTGCCGGTCACCTATACCTCGATGGCCAATGACGACATCGACGTGTTTCTCGGCAACTGGATGCCGACGATGGAGGCGGACATCGCCCCCTATCGTGACGCGGGCACAGTGGATACCGTGCGTGCCAACCTGGAGGGCGCGAAATACACCCTGGCCGTGAACAAGACCGCCGCCGACCTGGGGATTGACAGCTTTGATGACATCGCGGCCCACAAGAATGCACTGGAGGGCAAGATCTATGGCATCGAGCCGGGCAATGACGGCAACCGCCTGATCCTCGACATGATCGCCGGGGGGGCCTTTGGGCTGGACGGGTTCGATGTGGTCGAATCCAGCGAACAGGGCATGTTGGCCCAGGTCGCCCGTGCCAACCGCCGGGGCGAACCCGTGGTGTTCCTGGGTTGGGAACCGCACCCGATGAATGCCGCCTTCGAAATGGAATACCTGACCGGCGGCGACGATTTCTTCGGGCCCAATCTGGGCGGTGCGACGGTGTATACCAACACCCGCGCCGGGTTTACCCAAGAGTGCAGGAATGTTGGCACCCTGCTGAAGAACCTGGCGTTTTCTCTGGAAATGGAGAATGCGATCATGGGGGACATCCTGAATGACGGCAAGGCGCCGCGCGTGGCCGCCATGGAGTGGCTCAAGGCCTATCCCGGTGTTCTGACCGGTTGGCTGGAGGGCGTGACAACAAAGAATG
>JAACVA010000254.1 GCA_009992615.1 Rhodobacterales bacterium | reverse complement strand
GTTCCGACACCCGGTTCGCACCGATAGCCGTGGTGAGTGGGGCCTCAAGGTCCGGAAGGGTCTTGGCACCTCAGATGATGCTGCCGCCGATCTCCTAGTGGGACAACTGAACGAACTTCTTCACGATGAGTCGTGGTGGAGTGGCGATCGCCGCAAGGACGCAGAACTTCGTTTCGACCCAGTCGTGGTATCGGCGTTTTTTGACGGCATAGAGGTGGTGGCGCACGATGCTGAGGAAAGACGCTCCGACGTGATCCCTTTGCCGACTCGGGATGACGGCTACGGCACCATCCTCTTCTTGGGTACGACCGGGGCGGGAAAGACGACTCTCTTGCGGCACATCATTGGCTCGGACCCCGAGAAAGACCGCTTCCCGTCAACTTCGACAGCCAAGACTACAACTGCCGACATCGAGATTGTTGCCTCTCCTGGCGATTTCTCGGCTGCCGTCACCTTCATGCCGGAGCACGAAGTTCGCGCACACATAGATGAGTGCCTCGAGGAAGCCTGCCTGGAAGCGATTCAAGGAAAGCCAGACGCAAAGATCGCTGCAGCTTTGCTGGAGCACCGCGAACAACGTTTTCGTCTATCGTACATTCTCGGCGCTTGGAGAACTTCTGTCGAAAGCGACGATGATGATTTCTCCTTCGAAGACGATGTGATTTCAGACGCTGCGGTTGATGACGAGGAGGCCGTATCATCGGAAGAAGTCGAGCAACATCGGGAGCGACTTGCTAGCTTCGTGTCCGCCATCAAGGAGTTGAGCAAGGAAACAGGGGCAACGTTCGAAGCGTCTCTCGGGAAGCTCAAGGACCAGAAGACCGCAGACGACCGCGCGACTTGGCTCGAGCTTTTCGGGGTCGAGGCCTTCCGAAACCCCAAGTTCTCAAGCCTTGCCCTCGACATCATGGATGAGGTGGCAGATCGCTTCACCAAAATTGACGCCGGAAACACCGAGCGCTCGGCAACCGACTGGCCACTTATCTGGACATTCAGCTGTCCCGACCGTGACGAATTCCTCGCCGCTGTTCGCTGGTTTTCGAGCAACCATCACAAGCAGTTTGGTCGATTGCTGACACCACTGGTAGACGGGATCAGGGTTCAGGGCCCCCTTTACCCTGATCTGGGCGACGATACCGCCGAGTTGAAGCTTGTCCTCCTGGATGGTCAGGGCCTTGGGCACACGGCCAGTAGCGTTTCGTCGGTCTCGACGCGCGTCACGAACAAGTTTGCGAAGGTGGACATGATCTTGCTGGTCGACAACGCGCAGCAGCCAATGCAGGCGGCGCCCTTGGCACTGCTGCGCGCCGTCGGAAGTTCGGGCTTCGCCGACAAGCTGGCCATCGCGTTCACGCACTTCGATCAGGTCAAGGGTGCCAATCTGGGCTCATTCGATCAGAAGCGGGACCACGTTCTCGGCTCAGTCGGGAACGCAGTGGCCAGCCTGAGAGACATCGTCGGTGCTGGCGTAGCCGGAGCTATTGAACGTCAGGTGGACGCGAATTCCGTCTTCTTGGGCGGGCTGGACAAACCCACCTTGAGGCTTCCCGGCGGCTTCAAGCGCCAACTGGTGCAGTTGATCGAGATGATGCAGGCAGCGTCCTCTCCCGCAGAAGAAACAGATTGCAGCCCGGTCTACGACCTCAAGGGGCTCGAAATCGCGATGCACGACGCAATCGATGCGTTCAGAGATCCTTGGCGCGCAAGGCTGGGTCTCGCCTATCACGACGGCATCTCGAAGGAGCACTGGACACGCATCAAGGCACTCAGTCGCAGGCTCGCTTCTCGTTGGGCAGATGAATACGATAATCTCACCCCTGTCGCTGACCTCCTCGCGCGGCTGCAGGAGGAGGCTTCGAAGTGGTTAGATCGCCCGTCTGGATGGACGCGACTACCCTCTGACGAAGGAGAGCGTGAACTGGCGCTGGACCGGATCAGGCGGGCTGTCTTCGGAAGGCTCTACGACCTCACGAAAAGTCGCCTCACTGACGACCAAGTTGCAGGTTGGCGGGATGCATTCGATCACAGCGGACCGGGCTCCGCGACGCTGCGTGCCCGTACCATTGAGACCATCCACGAGAACGCAGCGCCGAGGATTAGTGCTGCAATGAGTGCCGATGCTCGTCTTTTCTTGAACCGCCTTCACGAACTTCTACAGGAAGCCATCATTGATGCCGGGGGGCAGATAGCTGCAACCCCAGCTGCACGTATTCACTGAAGTTGCAGTGAAACTTGCTGAGACGGGCGGTTAAGTCCGCCCGTCAACCCAGTTCGCCACGATCAGCCCCGGCACGCCGTCCAATGCCCGGTCTGCATCCCGCGCGAGGTCCAGCCGCTTCGGCAGCTTGACCTGCGGGACCAGCAGGAAGATCGGCGCGGTGACCTTTCCCCGCCCGGTCTTGGAGCGCGACACCACCGCCTGACCCTTCGTGTTCAGCCGTCCCTCGGCCACCAGCAGGCTCGGACCCATGCGGCGATAGACGAAGCGCAGGCGCAGCCCGCGGCGGCGTTCCCATTCGCCGGGCGTGATCCTGCCGCCGCGCATGGACTTGCCCGCGGCGGGCAGCGGGATCGCCAGCCAGAACCCGTTCTTCGAGCGGATCAGCGGTCCGGTATCATGCGCGCCGACGATGACCGGGGCCTTCGACCAGACCAGTGCTGCCGCGTCCAGGCTTTCGCCCGACCTCGGGAAGTTCTGGCTCCGGATCGAGTTCGCCAGCCGTGTGCCGAGCCCCGCGCCGGTGATCTGAAACCGCCACGCGGTCTTCAGCCCGGTCCCGGCCTCGCGCATGGCAGCGGTGACGCCGCGTTCGCCCGCCGCAACCTCGGCCGCCATCATCGCGACGATGTCGGGATCGATGTCGAGCTTCAGCCTCATGCGGGCCTCAGATCGACGGTCCAGACGAGCCGCTCGCGGTCGCGGACGGGCTCGCCCTGAATGAGGAAGGCGTCGCCGTCGATCTCGATCCGGTCGCCGGGACGCGGGCTCGCCACCTCGGCTACGCGCAGGTCGATCCGGGTGGTCTCGGACCAGAGCCGCGCGTCGCCGAAGTCGGAGAC
>JAACVA010000253.1 GCA_009992615.1 Rhodobacterales bacterium | reverse complement strand
TCTGCGGATCCTGGAAGATCATCGAGATCCGCTTCCCGCGCAGGCGGTGCGCCTCTTGCGCACTCAGCGCGCGCAGGTCGGTATCGCCCAAATGCAGACTTCCCGCAGCGATGAACCCCGGCGGTTGCAGCAAACCGATCACCGCCGCCCCGATGGTGGATTTGCCCGCCCCGCTTTCGCCCACCAGCCCGTGTATCTCGCCCGGCGCGACGCGCAGCGACACGTCCTCGACGGCGGTAAAGCTGCCGTGGCGACCGGGGAACTGGACGGTGAGATTTTCGACCCGCAGCATCAGCGCAGCCTCGGGTTCAGCAGGTCGCGCAGGAAATCACCCAGAAGGTTGATCGCCACCACCAATGCCACGAGAAACAGCGTGGGTAACCACAGAATCCACCATTCGCCAGACAGCAGAAACTGCATCCCGATGCGGATGAGCGTGCCGAGCGATGGGCTGTCGGAAGGCAGGCCGATCCCCAGAAACGACAGCGTCGCCTCGAGCAGGATCGCACTGGCCAAATCGACGGTCATGATGACCAGCAGTGGCCCGAGGATATTGGGCAGGATGTGCCGGATCATGATGCGCAGCGGGTGCTGGCCCATGATGATGGCGGCCTGCACATAGTCCTTGTTGCGCTCGACAAAGGTCGAGGCGCGGGCGGTGCGGGCGAAATTGACCCAGAGCGACAATGCAATGGCCAACGTCAGCACAGCCACCCGCAGGTCGTCATGCACCTCGCGCGGCAAGATGCCCCGCGCGATACCGTCTATCAGCAGGGCTGTCAGTATCGCGGGCAGGGCAAGCTGGATATCGGCAATACGCATCACCATGCCATCGAACCGCCCCCCGATATAGCCTGCCGCCACGCCAAGACTGACACCCAGCACGGTGGCAAGGGCCATCGCCGACAGCCCGATCAGCAGCGACAACCGCGCACCATAGAGGATGGACGAAACCATGTCGCGCCCCTGATCGTCGGTGCCCAACAAGAAACGTGCATCGCCCCCTTGCCACACCGGCGGCAGAAACCCATCCATCAGCGAAAAGCTGGCAAGGTCATAAGGATCGGTCCGTGCAATCCATGGCGCCAGAGCTGCCGCACCGATGATGACCACCGCCACCAGTGCCGCAAGCATCGCCGCAGGGCTGCGCCGGAACAGCCACATGCCATCCGATCCCCAGAATTGCCTCATGCCGGTTCCCGCAAGCGCAATCGCGGATCGATGGCGATATAAAGAAGATCGACGATCAGGTTGATCAGAACAAAGAAAAAAGCGATCACCACGAGATAAACCCCCATCACAGGAATATCGACAAATCGGATCGACTCAAGAAACAGCAGCCCCATACCTGGCCATTGGAACACGCTTTCAGTCACGATGGAAAACGCGATCACACCACCGAACTGCAGCCCGATGATGGTGATGACGGGGATCATCGTGTTCCCCAGCGCATGCCGGTAATACAGGCTATGCCATGGGATGCCGCGCGCGGTGGCAAAGCGGATATGGTCGGAACGCATCACCTCCATCATCTCGGCGCGCACCAGTCGCATGGTAAGGGTAAGCTGATAGACCCCCAGCGTCACCGCAGGCAGGATCAAAGCGCGCCAACCGTCAGTGGTAAGTAGCGATGTGCGCCACCAGCCCAGATCGGTGGTGCCGCCCCGGCCGAATGTCGGCAACCAGCCCAGTTTTACGCCGAAGAGAAAGATCAGGAAAATCCCGATAACGAATGTCGGTATCGACACGCCGACCAACGTCGAGATCAGGATCACCTGCGACACCATCCCGCGCGGGCGAAGCGCCGTATAAACACCGGCCGGTATACCGACAACCAGCGAGATCACCAGCGCCAGCGTGCCAAGTTCGAGTGTCGCAGGGATACGGCTGACCAGCATCTCGCCGATCGGCTGGCGGGTGCGGTAGGAATAACCGAAATCTCCGCGCACCATGTCGCCGGCAAAGCGGGCGAATTGCAAGATGAACGGGTCATTGAGCCCCAGCTCTTCGCGCAGGCGGTCCTGATCGGCGAGGGTGGTTTCGACGCCGGTCATCTGGCTGATCGGGTCGCCGACGAAACGGAACAGTGAAAAGGCCAGGAAGGCGACGGCGACCATCACAAAAACCGACTGGATCAGCCGTTTGAGGATGAAATACGCCATCGCCTTTGCCGCGCCCCAGTGCCTAGCCCACCGTGACCCAGCGCAGCATGAAGAAGTTGTCGGGGCGTTGAGTCACCGTCACGGTGTCCTTCATCGCCCAGATCAGCGGCTCTGTGTAGAGCGGGACATAGGCGACGTCCATCTGCAGGATCACGGCCACCTCATCCAGCATCGCCTGCCTCGCGGCAGGATCGAGTTCCTGCTGGATCAACGGCAGGAGTTCATCGATGCGCGCATCGGAATAGCCGCCAAAGTTCCACGTTCCCAGCTTGCCATCTGGGGTCGCAGCCAAAAAGCGGATCGGATGTTCGGCGTCAAAGGTGCCGGGCGACCAACCCAGCAGATACATGTCGAAGTTGCCCGCGCGCAATTCGTCCCAATAGCTGCGCACCGGCATCGTGGTGAGCTTCGCATTCAGCCCGACCTGAGCCAGCATTGATGCGACGGCACGGCACACTGCCTCATCATTGATATAGCGGTCGTTTGTGCACATCAGGCCAAAAGAGAACCCGTCGGGATAGCCCGCCCCGACAAGTGCGGTCCGTGCCGCGTCGGCATCAAAGGCGATACTGGCTGCGTTGGGTTCGGAATAGCCCGACAGGCCAGGCGGGATCAGCTGGCTGGCCGGCTCTGCCTTGCCGCGCATCACAACGCGATTGATTGTGCCGACGTCGATCGCCTGCGCCACGGCGCGGCGCACTGCAGTGTCCTGGAACGGATTGGCATCAGTCGTCTCGTCCGAATAGGACAGCGAGCTCTTGTTATGACCGAAGCCCAACATGATCACCCGTGTCTCCCGCCCTTCAAGCACGGTGAAGCCTGCGCGCCCTTCGACCTGTGCTGCGTCCTGCAACGGTATCGGCGATATAAAGTCGATTTCGCCCGACAAGAGGGCGGCGAGCCCGGTAGCGGCATTGCCAATCGGCGTAAAGAT
>JAACVA010000252.1 GCA_009992615.1 Rhodobacterales bacterium | reverse complement strand
AACGCTCCGTCCAGCAGGAACTCAAACGGCGCACCGTCAAGGTCAGGGTCTTCCCCGGCGAAGACGCCCTGTTGCGCCTCTTCAGTGCCGTGCGGGTCGAGATCGACGACAAATGGGCCGCCGACACGAAGGCCGCATGAAGGGGAATGCCAGAATGCCTGCCCCCCCACTCGGCAGATTTTCCAGACTTCAGGCTGCTCAATCAAAGGCCAAAGTCCTCCAACCGACGCAGACCGGGGTCGATGAAAGCCCGGCGACCGTCTTGACCTATCAGATCATCCCTACGAAAAGGCAGTCCGCCATGACCCCCGAAGCCACCACCCAGACGTCCACCACCAACCTGATACTCTACGGCCCGCCGGGTACTGGTAAGACGCACCACACCGCTTGGGAGTCTGTCCGATTGTGCTTGGGCGACGCCGAGGCAGAGCGATTCCGAGGTGATGAGAACCGCGTTGCACTGATGGAGGATGAAAAGCGTATCGATTTCGTCACTTTCCATCAGGCCATGTCCTATGAGGAATTTGTTGAGGGTCTGAGGCCCGCGACTGGGCGATCACATGATCCGGAATCGCCACAGGAAGACGAAGTTTCCGCGGAGTTCCGGCTTGAACCTCAAGGCGGTATTCTCAAGCGCATGAGCGAGCGAGCCGCAAGTGAGCGGGGAGATGTTGGGGCTGGGGGGCTTGACCGAACACGCAGGATCTATCGCCTCGGACTCACCGGTGGGGACTGGCGGGCAGATCTTCAAAAGGCAGTCGAGGAAAAAGAAATTTCCTGGGGTTTCGGGGGCGACACGGATTGGTCCGCCCCGGAATACGAGGATTGGGAGGCCATCAAGCAACGTCGAAAAGTCGATGACGCTTCGGTCAACGGTAACCATGCTACGGTCTACGGAACGTGGCTGGTGCGTTCGGGCGCGGCAAATGGCGCCTATGTCATTCTCACGGTTGGTCGGAACAGGGTTGTCGCCCTTCATTCAGCGGGCCATCATCGGGTTTGGAAACTTTTCGTCGGTCTGGGCCTAAAACTGACCGGCAGTGTTACAGCGCCGGAACGGTATCGTGAGGTTTCGGCGTTTGGCGCGGGGCCAGAATGACGTTAGGTATAGTTGTGAAAGCAACGACAGGAGGCCGCTATGGCAGGACGATACAGAAGCGATCTGAACTGGTCCGATGTGACCCCCAAGGCCGATTTCTTGTCGCGCCGCAGATTGATGGCCGGGGCAGGGGCCTTGGCTGTGGGTGCGATGGCAGGGCCTGCCATGGCAACGCTCAGCGCCAATGGCTTTACCACTGACGAAAAGCCGAACAGTTTTGAAGAGATCAGCGGATACAATAACTTTTATGAATTCGGCACCGGCAAGGATGATCCGGCGCGCAACGCTGCGGCTCTGACGATTGATCCGTGGAGTGTCAAGATCGACGGTCTGGTGGACAAGCCGGGTGACTATGCCTTTGATGACATTTTAGGCGGTGTCACGCTTGAGGAGCGGATATATCGGTTCCGCTGTGTCGAAGCGTGGTCGATGGTGGTTCCTTGGGTCGGGTTCGAGTTGGCCGATCTGTTGAACCGCGTGGGGGTGCAATCCGGGGCGAAATATGTCGCCTTCGAAACGGCGGTGCGCCCGGATGAGATGCCTGGCATCTCGCGCGGCTATCTGGATTGGCCTTATCGTGAAGGTCTGCGGCTGGACGAGGCGATGCATCCGCTGACCCTGATGGCGACGGGCCTGTACGATCAGCCCATGCCAAAACAGAACGGCGCGCCCTTGCGATTGGTTGTGCCATGGAAATACGGCTTCAAGTCGATCAAGAGCATCGTGCGTATTTCCCTGTTGGATCAAGAACCGCCGACCAGCTGGAACATGGCGAACCGGCGCGAATACGGATTTTACAGCAACGTGAACCCTGAGGTCGATCACCCCCGCTGGAGCCAGGCGAGCGAGCGCAAGGTTGGCGGCGGTCTGTTTGCCGCGCGCCAGCCGACGCTGATGTTCAACGGCTATGAAGATCAGGTGGCCGGTTTATATACGGGCATGGACCTGCGCCAGAATTTCTGAACCACGAGGGGTGCTTCTCTGCGCCCCTCGTGCTGGCTGGAGGTCGCACCATGGCGCTTGTCGATACCCTCAACGCGTGGCACAGAAAGGTGCCCACTTGGCCATTTTATGTCGGGTTCGCGCTGATCCCTTTATGGTGGCTGTATCTGGGGCTGACCGGCGGGCTTGGGATCGAGCCAATCAAAGAGCTTGAGCACCGTTTGGGTGAGTTGGGGCTTCAGGTGCTGATCGCATCGCTGGCTGTCACCCCCCTGCGCCGTTTTGCTGGTATCAATCTGATCCGGTTTCGGCGCATGTTGGGGTTGGTGACGTTTTATTACATTGCGCTGCATCTGTTGGTTTGGCTGCTGCTGGACGTTCGGATTCTGTCACAGATATGGGCCGATATTCTGAAGCGGCCCTATATCACCGTGGGCATGGTGGGTTTCGTTCTGTTGATCCCGCTCGCCATGACATCAAACACCTGGTCGATTCGTCGGCTGGGGCCGATGCGTTGGCGGCGGCTGCACCAGTTGGTGTATCTCGCGGCTGTGTTGGGTGGGCTGCACTTTGTTCTGTTGGTCAAAGGCTGGCAGGTAGAGCCGCTGATCTATCTCGGGTCGATTCTGGGCCTGCTGATGCTGCGTCTGCGCTTGCCACGGGTTTTTCTACGGGCGTGATCGGTTCGGATTCGTAAATCCGGGTCATTGCAGGTGGGGATTTGGGGGAATCGCCCGACGTCGTGATCGAATCCGCTGCCGAGCCGGGTCAGCATCGTACCGCGCCTTTATAAATTGACCGTTTGGACAAAAGCGAATCCCCCAACGGGCCTGTTCCACCGGCAATATCGGGTGACGAGCGGCAAATTTTTGGTGCCCACGCGGTCACCGATAGACTTCTTCCAAACTAATGCATTGTTTACATTGGAAAATAATTCCCTGTCATGAAAAACACATCTTTCTTCAAAAAACCACTTGCGGGCTGATCGCAGTAACCGTAGAACCCCCCTCACCGGCGGCGCAGTGATGCACG
>JAACVA010000247.1 GCA_009992615.1 Rhodobacterales bacterium | reverse complement strand
CGACCCGACAGGACATAGGACAGCGTTGATTTTCCTGATCCGTTTGGCCCCATGATGGCGTGCACTTCACCGGCGCCGATATTCAGGGTCAGCCCCTTGAGGATCTCTTTATCCTCTTGTTCAAGTTTGACGTGCAGATTATTGATTTTAAGCATTTAATTTCCTTTTGTGCCGTTACGGCGGCATCAACTGTCTTGCCGGGTCGGACGCCGACAGCGATGTTGCGCGCCGTCGGGGCCGGGTTGGCCTGATTTGGGTTCAATGGGGGCCTGTGGCAATCACCGGCGCCCTGATCGGGGCTTTGCCAAACAGTCGGCCCCCAACGCGACGCAAGGACAGGGACGACAACAACCCAAACCGCTTTTGCAAGGTCGAAAATGGGATGGCACAGTTCATTTCGTCGACCGTAACCTGTCGATCACCCGCATCAGCCGCACGGTCAGTGCGCCCCAGCACAGAAACAGCGCAAGACCGATCAAAAGCTCGCCTTGTTCTGCATAACGCGCCAGAACCCAGCCTTTTTCCACCATTTCGGCGACGATTTCATCATGCCCCATGGCCAGGGCAAACACCACAAGATGGCCCAGCAAAAGCAGCGTGATTTCCCGCGTATCCGGGTCAAGCCGCCGGGCATGACCCAAGCGCAACGACAATGGCGCGCTGTTCTTCGACCCGTCCCGCGTCATTATCCCACCGAGCCTTCCAGGCTGATCGCGACAAGCTGCTGGGCCTCCATCGCGAATTCCATTGGCAGGGCCTGCAACACGTCGCGGCAGAATCCGTTGACGACAAGCGCCACCGCCTCTTCCTCGTCCATGCCCCGGCTGCGGCAATAAAACAGCTGATCATCATCCACCTTGGATGTGGTGGCTTCATGTTCGACGCGTGACGAATTGTTGCGCACTTCGATATAAGGCACCGTATGCGCACCGCATTTGTCACCGATCAACAGGCTGTCGCACTGGGTATAGTTGCGGCTGTTCTTCGCCTTCGGGTGCATCGACACAAGGCCACGATAGGTGTTCTGTGCCCGCCCGGCGCTGATGCCTTTCGACACGATGCGTGATTTCGTATTCTTGCCCAGATGCACCATTTTCGTGCCGGTATCGGCCTGCTGATAATTGTTGGCGATGGCGATGGAATAGAATTCGCCCTGGCTGTCATCGCCGCGCAGGATGCAGGACGGGTATTTCCATGTCACCGCGCTGCCGGTTTCGACCTGGGTCCACATCACCTTGGCCCGGTCACCCCGGCAATCGGCACGCTTGGTCACGAAATTATAAATCCCACCCTTGCCGTTCTCGTCGCCCGGATACCAGTTCTGAACGGTCGAATACTTGATTTCAGCGTCGTCCAGTAGCACCAGTTCGACCACCGCCGCGTGCAATTGCACGGTGTCGCGCATCGGCGCAGTGCAGCCCTCAAGATAGCTGACATAAGCCTCGCGGTCGGCGATGATCAGCGTGCGCTCGAACTGCCCGGTATTCTCGGCATTTATGCGAAAATAGGTCGACAATTCCATCGGACAGCGCACGCCGGGCGGCACATAGACGAATGATCCATCGGAAAAAACCGCACTGTTCAGCGTGGCGAAAAAATTGTCCGATGCGGGCACGACCGACCCGAGATATTTCTGAACCAACTCGGGGTGGTCCCTGATCGCCTCGGAGATCGAGCAGAAGATCACGCCGGCCTTTTTCAATTCGGCCTGAAACGTCGTGCCCACCGAAACCGAGTCAAACACCGCATCCACCGCAACCTTGCGTTTCTCATCGACGTTTTCCGCCCCCTCGACCCCGGCCAGGATCAATTGTTCCTTCAGCGGAATACCCAGTTTCTTGTAAGTTTCCAAAAGCTTCGGGTCCACATCGTCGAGCGATTTCGGCTTTTCGGCCATGCTTTTGGGGCGGGCATAATAAAACTGATCCTGATAATCCACCTTCGGATAATCGACCATCGCCCATTCGGGTTCTTCCATCTGCACCCAGCGGCGATAGGCGGCCAGACGCCAATCCAGCATCCACTCGGGTTCATCGTTCTTGGCCGAAATCAACCGAACGATATCTTCCGACAATCCGCGCGGCGCGTAATCCATCTCGATGTCGGTCGACCAGCCATGCTTGTACTTGCCCGACAGCGACTGGACTGCAGCCACCGTTTGCTGATCCACACCCTCTTTCACGTCACCATCAAGTGCATTCATCTCGCATCTCCTTTACGCGGCTTTCGCCCTGTATTTCCGTTGCTGCGCCAGCCAGGCATCGGCAAACCGTTCAACCTCTTCCCGCGTGGTGCTTGGCCCCAGCGACACGCGGATCGCGCTGGCGGCTGCGGTGTCGTCAAACCCCATGGCCTGCAACACCCGGCTGGCCCGCACCTTGCCGCTGGAACAGGCAGACCCAGCCGAAACGGCGAACCCCGCCAGGTCCATGTTCATCACCTGGGTTTCACCCTTCCAGCCGGGCGAAACGACGCATGATGTGTTCGGAAGACGCGCAACGCCTTGTCCGACAAAAATAGTCTTGTTTACCGAAGACGCCAGTGCTGTTTCTAGAATATTTCTAAGGTCGGCAACGCCGTCCCAAACCCCGTCAGCCAGATCGCGCGCAGCCGCCGCGGCGGCTGCCCCCATTCCGGCAATCCCGACGATGTTCTCAGTTCCCGAGCGGCGGCCCATTTCCTGCCCGCCGCCCTTGATGATCGCGGGCAGGTCCAGCCCCCGGCGCAACAAAACCGCCGCCACGCCCTTGGGGCCGCCGAACTTATGCGCCGAAATTACCGCCGTCGCAGCGCCGGTCCATTCAAAGGCGAAAGCCAGCTTGCCAAAACCCTGCGTCGCATCACAAAAACCCAACCCCCGCGGCACATCCTGCACCACCCCGGTTTCAGAATTGGCCAGTTGCAGCGCCGCCTTTTCGGGCGCCAACACCGCCACCCGGCCAGTCTCATCAACCGGCAGAAACGGATCGCACCACGCAAGAACCGCGTCGTGCTCGACCGCGCCACAGGTCAGCCCCGCCCCCTGCAAAACACCTGACAAAGCCATGGCACAGCCTTCGGTGGCCGAGGACACAAATACGATGTCGGACGCCTCAGCGCCACAGGCCGCCGCAATCTGACTGCGCGCGCGTTCGATCACGGCCTTC
>JAACVA010000246.1:2475-5544 GCA_009992615.1 Rhodobacterales bacterium | reverse complement strand
TTTTTGGGAATGCGAGGCGAAATCGTTCAAGTAGGCAGGACCGTCAGGACGAGTCCGATGTATGACGCGGCAATCCGGGCATTCATGTATAACAATCAGAGATCTAGGTTAATCTGTGACACAAGGAGAGATGCCTTGACGCAGACGAATATCATTCCCATTCGATGGTGCCGGGGGGCTTGCTGGTTATGTCATAGGTCACGCGGTTGATGCCCGTGACCTCGTTGATAATGCGGGTTGCGGTTTCGCCCAGAAACTCATGGCTGAAAGGGTAATAATCCGCCGTCATTCCATCGACAGACGTGACCGCCCGCAGCGCGCAGGCGAAATCATAGGTGCGCCCGTCGCCCATGACGCCCACGGTGCGGACCGGCAGGATGGCCACGAATGCCTGCCAGATTTCGTCATAAAGGCCATGTTTGCGGATCTGGTCGATGAATACGGCATCCGCCTTGCGCAGGATACCCAGCTTTTCGCGGGTTATCTCGCCGGGGCAACGGATGGCAAGGCCGGGGCCTGGAAACGGATGTCGGCCAATAAAGCTGTCGGGCAGGCCCAATTCGCGGCCCAATGCGCGGACCTCGTCCTTGAACAGTTCGCGCAACGGTTCGACCAGTTTCATCCCCATTTTTTCGGGCAGGCCACCAACATTATGGTGGCTTTTGATCGTCACTGACGGCCCGCCGCTGAACGAGACCGATTCGATAACGTCGGGATACAGCGTGCCCTGGGCCAGAAATTCGGCCCCGCCGATCGCATCAGCGTGTTTCTGGAACACGTCGATGAACAGGCGGCCGATGATCTTTCGCTTGGTTTCCGGATCACTCACGCCATCAAGTTCACCCAGAAACAAGTCAGACTCATCGGCGTGGATCAGCGGCAGATTGTAATGCTCGCGGAACATGCCGATCACCTGTTCGCTTTCGCCCTCGCGCATCAGCCCGTGGTCGACATAGACACAGGTCAGCTGCTCTCCGATCGCCTCATGGATCAGCACCGCCGCAACGGAAGAATCGACACCGCCTGACAAGGCGCAGATCACGCGCCCGTTGCCCACCTGATCGCGGATCGCCTGCACCGCCTGTTCACGGTAGGCGCCCATTGTCCAGTCGCCGGTGAACCCCGCGATCTTGATGAAATTCTGATAAAGGGTTTTGCCGTTCGGGGTGTGGTGCACCTCGGGGTGGAACTGCACCGCATAAAAGCGGCGGTTCACATCGGCCACCACGGCAAAGGGCGCGTTGGGCGAGGTGGCGCAGACCTGAAAGCCTGGGGCGATCTTTGCCACATGGTCGCCATGGCTCATCCAGACCTGTTCGCGTCCGTCGAGGAACCATCCAGTCAGCAGATCGGTCGCATGGTCGGTCGGCGTGACATAGGCCCGTCCGAATTCAGCGGTGCCATGGCCGCGCAAGACTTCGCCGCCCAGCATCTGCATCATCACCTGTTGACCATAGCAGATGCCCAGAACCGGTATGCCAAGGTTGAACAACTGTTCCGGCGGGCGAGGCGAACCGGCGTCGATCACGCTGGCCGGCCCACCTGACAAGATCACCGCCTTTGGGGCAAAGTCGGCCAGGAAGGCCTCTGTCACGTTCTGGAACGGATGGATTTCGCAATAGACATTCAGTTCGCGCAGACGCCGCGCGATCAGCTGGGTCACCTGGCTGCCGAAGTCGATGATGAGAAGGCGGTCGTGGTTCAGACTGGTCATGTCCTGTGGGATAGGGCAGGGCTGCATGTTGCGCAAGATGGCGCGAGACGCGAAGTTGAAGTCAGGTATTTTTGGCAAGAAAGAGCAGCAGCGTCGCTATTGGACCCGAGGCGACGAAAACCGCTGCCGACAGCAGAGTGTTACGCGCTATTGCAGAGGCAAACAGTCAAGAGGTGGGATGATGTCACAGATTGAAGCGCCCCGGCGGGCACGGGGCGGCGGCGGCGCGGCGCGGCGGGCAGACCGCACGGCGGTGCGATTCGAGGTGGCGCGGTTCATCGAGCGCAATATTCCCAATTTCGAGATCCTGAACGATGAGGCGATCGAGATCATCGAGCGTAACGCGGAAACCGTGCTGGCCGAAATTGGTGTGAATTTTCCCGAAAACCCGGCCGCACTTGAGCGTTGGCAGCAGGCGGGGGCCGAAATTGAAGGCGACCGTGTGCGCATTCCGCGCGGTCTGGCGCGGGCGTTATGTGCGACGGCGCCTTCCACCTTTACCCAGGTGGCGCGCAATCCGGCGCGCAATGTCGAGATCGGCGGACGCAATCTGGTGCTTGCGCCCGTCTATGGCCCGCCCTTCGTGCGCGATGCGGCGGGCGGTCGACGCTATGCGACGATGGAGGATTTCCGCAACTTCGTGAAGCTGGGCTATATGGCGAAATGGCTGCATCATTCGGGGGGTACGGTTTGCGAACCCACCGATGTGCCGGTGAACAAGCGCCACCTGGACATGCTGTACGCCCATATGGTGTTTTCCGACAAGCCGTTCATGGGATCGGTGACCGAACCCAGCCGCGCGCAGGACTCGGTGGAAATGTGCAATATCCTGTTTGGTGCCGATGTCGTGCAGGCAAAAACCGTGATGACCAGCCTGATCAACATCAATTCGCCGCTGACCTTCGATGCCACCATGATGGGCGCGCTTGAGGTGTATGCCGCCAACAACCAGGCCAGCATCGTGTCGCCGTTCATCGTTGGAGGCGCGATGGCGCCTGTGTCGGTTGCGGGCACGCTGACCCAGGTGTTGGCGGAAATCCTGGCTGGCGTGGCCTATGCGCAACTGGTGCGCCCCGGCGCGCCGGTGATCGCGGGGGCCTTTGTGACAAGCATCGACATGAACAGCGGCGCGCCCACCTTTGGCACACCCGAGGCGGCGCAGATCACCTATGGCACCGGTCAGCTGGTGCGCCGTTTGGGGCTGCCTTATCGCAGTGCGGGCGGGTTTTGCGGATCGAAGCTGCCGGATGCGCAGGCGGCATACGAATCGGCAAACAGTCTGAATGTCGGATTGTTGTCAGGTGTCAACTTCATGCTGCACGCCTGTGGCTGGCTGGAGGGCGGGCTGGTCAGCA
>JAACVA010000246.1:460-2435 GCA_009992615.1 Rhodobacterales bacterium | reverse complement strand
GCATTATCTGGGCTGCCAACACACACAGGCCAATTTCCAGGCAGCCTTCTGGCGCAGCGATCTGTTCGACTATAAACCCTTCGAGACCTGGGACGAGGAAGGCGCCCGCGACACGGAAACGCTGGCCACGGGGCGGGTGAAAAAGCTGTTGAACGATTATGTGCAGCCGGATCTTGACGCCGACATTGCCGAGGCTCTGGCAGATTACGTGGCGCGCAAAAAGGCCACAATGCCCGACGCCTTTGGCTGAGGCGGCGCGCGCCCCGCCCGTCAGGCGGGGGCAGAGCCAGATTTGCATTGTGCAGATATGGGGCATCGGTTCGTACGTTTGCCCTTTATCTGTTCGGTCATCTGATCGCCCTCAGCGACCCCAATTGCGCACCGCGCCGCAATCCATGTGCACGAAGTCAGAGCTGGAATAGCGCCCGACGCCCCCGGCAGCACAGGCCGAAGCCGCGCGCGCCATCTGGTTCACCGACCGGGACTGCAACCGCAGATCGGCGGCCTGTCCCCGCAGGTGCAGCGAATTGCGTGCCACCCCCGACGACCGGCTGCGCAGCATTGCGTTGGTTTCGGGCGAGCGATAGCCCGAGAGCAGCATGTAGGGTTCGCTGGTGCCCATCAGGTTGTGCGCAGCGGTCATGATGTCGACGGTGCGGTTGTCGATCCCGATTGTCTTGTTGTTGCGCCAGTCGCGCATGAACAGCGTGATTTCCTTGAGAGCATCGGGTATGTAATTGCCTTCGATCCAATAGATCATGTCAATACTTTCACCGGTGCGGCCCGAATACATTCGGATCCGGCGTATGTCGCCGGCGCCACGCAGAAGGCCGAAGGCATTGGAATAGGTTGGTGCCGAAACGACGGTCGTGGCGGCGAATGCCCCCAACAACGCACGTCTGGTCAGGCCCTTGGAGCATGTGTTGGTCATGGATATCTTGTCCCGTTCTTACCTGTCGCCGCTTGCCGCAGCTTTGTTGCCACCTCGTTTCCCCCAGCAGCGACCCTTCTATGGCACGGGGTGTGCCGGGGACCAAGACAGAAGGTGACCACCTGTGGCTGTAATGCCCCCAATAGGCTGAAATTTGCTTAACGGCATTTCGCTTGTTCTGGTTTTCTCGACCGGATTGGGGTTTGACATCGCATTACGGTGCAGCGCTCTGGCGCAATCGTGAATGGACAGTGGCCGCCGACACGGCGACAGTGTGGTTATGCGCTTTTGAGCGGTATCGCATGTTTTTATGGTTGATACGGAGACTTATGTTGTGAAAAGCCTAACCAGAATCGCTTCGTTGACCCGGTTTCGTGCGCTTGCGGCTGCCGCTCTTGTGTCTGTTGCCGCCCTGTCGGTCGGCAGTGCCACGGCGCAGGTGACAGCCTTCAAGCAGGCCATCGCCGAAACCGCCGCACAGGATGACGCGCTGTCGGTGTTCTATCGCGAAAACGGATATAACCCGATCTGGGTTGGCGATGACGAAGACGATCTGCGGCGGCGGGCCGCTTTCTTGCAAGTGCTGGAGGTGGCCGGAGATCATGGCCTGCCCGCTGACCGGTATCGCCCCGAGGACGTGCGCGCCCTGCTGGCCGGCGCGCGCAGCACCCGTGACCGCGGGCGCATCGAGGTCGAGATGAGCCGCCTTTTCCTGCGATTCGCGGTGGACAAGAACACCGGAATCCTGACCCCGGCATCGGTTGACAGCGGAATCAAGCGTGCGGTGCCGGTACGCGACCGGCTGCAAATGCTGAAGGATTTCGAGGCCAGCCTGCCCTTGGCCTATCTGCGCGGCCTTACCCCCACGTCGCCGGAATACACCCGCCTGGTCCGCGAGAAGCTGAAATTGGACCAGCAGATTGATCAGGGCGGGTGGGGCGTACGGGTGACGGCCGCCTCTTTGGCGCCGGGCGCCCAGGGGGCACAGGTGGTGGCGCTGCGTGATCGGTTGATCGCCCAAGGCTATCTTCACCGCTCGGCGAC
>JAACVA010000246.1:127-244 GCA_009992615.1 Rhodobacterales bacterium | reverse complement strand
CGTATCAGTACACCTCGTACTCTGCCATCAGACTTGAACCGAACACCACGTACGCACTTGAGTTTAGTGCCATGTGGATGAGCGGTGCGAGCGGTGGAGACTACGTCTACATCTACG
>JAACVA010000246.1:0-110 GCA_009992615.1 Rhodobacterales bacterium | reverse complement strand
GGGCGATACAACTATGGAAGCCCCAGCACATTGAAGCCCGTCCGGCTTCCATTTACGACGGGGTCGTCAGGTGCCGATTCACTTGCGATGTACGCTTACGTGGCGGCTAC
>JAACVA010000020.1 GCA_009992615.1 Rhodobacterales bacterium | reverse complement strand
CGGGCTGTTCAACCGCCGTTCCAACAGTCGCCCGCCACCGGGTGTCAGGGTGCGGTCGATCGCGGCCAACAGCGATCCGTCGCGCCCGCCCGACAGGGCGTGAGTCAGTTCAAGATTGCGCCGGGTGGCGGCGTCAATCTGCATCACCCGCCCGGCGGCTTCGCGCAGGGGCGGGCGCAGCAGGGGAAGCTTGCCCTTTTGGGTGATGTCCAGATAATCGACCAGCCCGGCCAGCGCCGAAACCTCGACCCGTGTGAAGGGGGCGAAGGCATCGAGAGATGCGACCGCGAACAGATCGCACAGCCGTTTTTCCCCCCCGGTTGAATCGAAACTGCCGCGCGACATGGGTGTCAGCGCTGCACCGGACTCAGAAACGATTTCGGCCAAACTGTCGATCACCGTATCCGACACGACCAGTTCGCGGGGGGCAAGGCGGGCCAGTTCGGGCCCCAGGCGCAGCAGCGGGCAGGGGGTAACGCGAAATTGGCCGGTCGAAATATCGGCCCAGGCCAGCGCTCCTTCGCCGCGCACCAGGGCATAGGCAGCCAGAAAATTGTTGCGCCGCGCCTCAAGCAGGCTGTCTTCGGTCAGGGTGCCGGGGGTGACCAGACGCACCACACCGCGCCGCACCACCGATTTGCCACCGCGTTTTTTTGCCTCGGCGGGGTCTTCCAGCTGTTCGCAGACGGCGACACGAAAGCCTTTGCGGATCAGGGTCAGCAGATAGGCTTCGGCCGAATGCACCGGCACGCCGCACATCGGGATGTCCTGTTCCAGATGCCTGCCACGTTTTGTCAGGGCAATGTCCAACGCTTCGGCTGCGGCGACGGCATCGTCAAAGAACATCTCGTAAAAGTCGCCCATCCGGTAAAACAACAGGGCCTCGGGGTATTCCGCTTTGATTTCAAGAAATTGTGCCATCATCGGTGTGATGGTCAAGCTGCCGCTGTTCATCGCGCCCCCCGGTTCGACCGCGCGCAACCTAGCCTTGCTGTGGCAGGTGTGAAAGGCGAAAGGTATGGGTCATGGCGTTCGCCTTGCCGGTTGTACACGTTCGGGGCAAGGTTCGGGTCAACGGCCGGGCCGGATGTCACCCGGTATCGAGATCCGATTTGAGGAGAAAACCATGCGTATTTGTATGTGGTCCGGGCCGCGTAACCTGTCGACGGCGATGATGTACAGCTTTGGTGCCCGATCCGATTGCGCCGTGGTGGATGAGCCGTTTTATGCCGCCTATCTGGCGGTCAGCGGTGCCGATCATCCGATGCGCACCGAAATTCTGGCGACGCAAGAAACCGATCCGGACAGCGTTGCCGCAAGGTTGACAGGCCCGGCGCCCGAGGGGCGGACGGATTTCTATCAAAAGCACATGGTGCATCACATGTTACCCGGTTTCATGCCGCAATGGCCCGACGATACGCGGCATGTGTTCCTGATCCGTCATCCGGCCCGCGTTGTCGCCAGCTATGCCGCGAAACGTGAGGCACCAACATTGGCTGATCTGGGTTTTGCCGATCAGTGGCGGCTGTTTGAAGCATTTGCGGAAACAGGGCCGATCCCCCTGGTGATCGACAGCGCAACGATACGTGCCGATCCGCGTGCGGCGCTGGCCCGGCTGTGCGCCGATCTGGGGTTGGCATTCGATGGGTCCATGCTGCGCTGGCCGGCAGGGGGGCATCGCGCAGATGGGGCTTGGGCGGCGCATTGGTATGGTGCGGTGCACAGATCAACCGGCTTTGCTGGCCCAGAAGGCGCCCTTCCGTCTTTGTCCGGGGCTTATCATGATCTGGCCGCGGCGGGGATGGATGCCTATGGTCGATTGCAGGCGTTCAGCAGAAATCTTGCACCACTCTGAAACCTTTGTGCCCTTTGATGCATTGACACACGAGGGAGGAGCCAACTGCCTTGGCGGCGGCCTCGACTGGGTTGTGTAACAAGTGTGGCCCGAACGTTTACAGGTTCGGGCCGTTTTGTTCAGCGCATCCGCTTGTTCCGGTTGGCGACCAGTTTCAGACGCAGGGCGTTCAGATGGATGAACCCGGCGGCGTCTTTCTGGTCATAGGCGCCGGCGTCGTCCTCGAATGTCACATGCGCTTCGGAATACAGGCTGTGGTCTGACCAGCGGGCGACGGTGCGCGCCGATCCTTTGTACAACTTCAGTCGCACGGTGCCGGTAACATGTTCCTGGCTTTTGTCTATCAGCGCCTGCAACATCTCGCGTTCGGGGCTGAACCAGAACCCGTTATAGATCAATTCGGCATAGCGGGGCATGATCGAATCTTTCAAATGGCCCGCGCCAGAGTCCAGCGTGATCTGTTCAATCCCACGGTGCGCTTCCAGCAACAGGGTGCCGCCGGGGGTTTCATAAATTCCGCGGGATTTCATGCCGACAAAGCGGTTTTCGACCAGATCCAGCCGACCGATGCCATGCTTGCCGCCCAGTTCATTCAGGCGGGTCAGGATCGTGGCGGGCGACATTGCGGCGCCGTTGATCGCCACGGCATCGCCCCGCTCAAACGTGATTTCCACCATTTCGGGGGTGTCGGGCGCATTTTCGGGATCGACAGTGCGTTGATAGACGTAATCGGGTGCCTCTTGCGCAGGATCTTCCAGAACCTTGCCTTCGGACGAGGTGTGCAGCAGATTCGCATCCACGCTGAACGGGGCCTCGCCGCGTTTGTCCTTGGCGATCGGGATCTGGTTTTCCTCGGCAAAGGCCAGCAGTTTGGTACGGCTTTGCAGCTGCCATTCGCGCCAGGGCGCAATCACCTTTATATCGGGATTCAGCGCATAGCAGGCCAGTTCGAACCGCACCTGATCGTTGCCCTTGCCGGTTGCACCATGGGCCACGGCATCGGCACCTTCCAGCGCGGCGATTTCCACGAGACGCTTTGAGATCAGCGGCCGGGCGATGGATGTGCCCAGCAGGTACAATCCTTCGTACAACGCATTGGCGCGAAACATCGGAAACACGAAATCGTGCACGAATTCCTCACGCAGATCCTCGATATGGATCGCGGTGGCGCCCATCATCTCGGCTTTGGCGCGGGCCGGTTCCAATTCTTCGCCCTGGCCCAGATCGGCGGTGAACGTAACAACCTCGCACCCATATTCGGTTTGCAGCCATTTCAGGATGATCGAGGTGTCCAGCCCCCCGGAATAGGCAAGAACCACTTTTTTCGGTGCGCTCATCGTCGTCTCCCTTGTTGGCCGAACCGTGGCGGCGATACCGCTTATCATGATCAAGGGCAAGGTCGCGCCTTGCGCAGGGGGGGCGATTCGGGCCAGATCGGCGGATGGATGATTTTGCCGATACCGCCCTTGCCACCACGGCCCGGATGCGCGCCCTGTTTCCGGCCACGCCGATGCAGCGCAATGATTTTCTGTCGGCGCGGTTTGACGCTGACATCTGGCTGAAGCGCGAAGATCTGTCGCCTGTCCGGTCCTACAAGATCAGGGGCGCATTCAACGCGATGCGCAAAGTGCGCGCCGATCAGCCTGAGCAGGATCTGTTTGTGTGTGCCAGCGCCGGCAACCATGCGCAGGGCGTCGCCTATGTCTGCCGCCATTTCAACGTGCGCGGCGTTATTTTCATGCCGGTGACCACGCCGCAGCAAAAGATCAACAAGACGCGCAGCTTTGGTGGTGAAAACATCGAAATTCGTCTGATCGGTGACTATTTCGACGATACCTTGGCCGCCGCCCAGGATTATTGCGTGCAGGCGGGGGGGCATTTCCTGTCACCTTTTGACGATGCCCATGTGATCGAAGGACAGTCCAGCGTTGCGGTTGAAATGCTGGCGGATCTGGATGCGCCGCCCGACATCGTGATTCTGCCGGTGGGCGGTGGGGGTCTTTCGGCGGGGGTCAAAAGCTATCTTGATGTTATGGCGCCGCAGACCGAGCTGATTTTTGTTGAACCTCTGGGCGGCGCCAGTCTGACAGCGGCGTTGCGGGCGGGTGAGCCTGTGACGATCAAGGGCGTGGATAGTTTTGTCGATGGCGCGGCGGTTGCGCGGGTGGGCCAGCGCACCTTTGCCGTGCTGAAGGGAACGCCGCCAGAAAACGTGCTGTTGGCGCCGGAAGACAGAATTTGCCTGACCATCCTTGAAATGCTGAACGTCGAGGGAATCGTGTTGGAGCCGGCCGGCGCGATGTCGATCAACGTGTTGGAGCCGCTGTGTGACCGCATCCGCGGCAAGCGGGTGGTTTGTGTCACGTCGGGTGGCAATTTCGATTTTGAGCGTCTTCCCGAGGTCAAGGAACGCGCCCAGCGGTTTTCCGGGGTGAAGAAATATTTCATCCTGCGGATGCCGCAGCGGCCCGGGGCGCTGCGCGATTTTCTGGAGATGCTTGGGCCGGACGATGATGTCGCGCGGTTTGAATACCTCAAAAAATCCGCGCGCAACTATGGATCGGTTCTGATCGGCATCGAGACATCGGCGGCGACAAATTTTGCCCTTCTGACGGCGCGGATGGACGCCGCTGATTTTACCTATCGCGACATCACCAATGATGGGGCCTTGGCCGAATTCCTGATCTGAGCCGCATCAGGTGGATTTTGTCGGGGGCGCACGAAGTTCGGCCAGGAACGTGGCGCGCGATTTTGCATAGGCGTTGATCACCTGCGCCACCAGTTCTGCATCGGTGTTGGGTGCGCGCGATGCTGATTCGCCTTTTTGGCATAGGGATGCCAAAGTACGGAAACCGAGGTTCAGCGCGCTGCCTTTCAGAAAATGCAGATCGGCTGCCAGTGTGTTGGCATCGAAGCCATTGGAAAGACGCGTGATCATCTCGTCTACCTCTGCAAGAAACAAGGTCACGATTTCGTCAAAATCGTCCTCTCCGATGTCGTCTCGCAATTGTGTTATACGGGCCCAGTCAATCATGCGCAGGTCTCCAATCCCGCTGTGTTCTTTGACGCAAAATGTTTAACTATGTATGAGCCGCGACGGTCTGACTGCCGCCAGAGTTCATTTCACCTATTCTTAACCCGGAAACGGCACAAGTTCGCATGGATTTTGAAGGCCCCCTTTTAGATGACGATTCCAATTTCCGCGCAGCTGGCGGTCAGCTGCGCGTCGATAACGCCGCAATCGAAAGGGTTCTCGTCGTAGATGACAGCCGTTTGCAGCGCAAGATCCTGACTGCATCTTTGGAAAAATGGGGATTTGAGGTGGATCAGGCCGATTCGGCGCAAAGCGCGCTGGACATGTGCGCGATGCAGGAATTCGATCTCATCATCAGTGACTGGATGATGCCGGGCATGTCCGGGCTTGAGTTTTGTCGTGAATTTCGCGCGAAACCGCGTGATCGCTACGTCTATTTCATCTTGCTGACCTCAAAATCTGATAAAAACGAAGTTGCCAAGGGTCTGGAAAGCGGTGCCGACGATTTTCTAACCAAACCGGTCAGCGCCGAGGAATTGCGTGCCCGAATCGCCGCCGCCGCCCGGATCATGAAGAACGAACGTGATCTGTCCGAAAAAAACCGCATGATTTCATCTGCCTATGCCGAAATCAAGGTTTTGTATGCGGCGGTTGACCGCGACCTGAACGAGGCGCGAAAATTGCAGCATTCGTTGCTGCGTGACCGGTCGGTCGATTTCGGCACAGCGCGCGCTTCATTGGTTCTGCGGTCCTGTGGTCATGTCGGGGGCGATCTTGTGGGCCATTTCCGCATCGACGCCGAACGCGTCGGCCTGTTTTCTCTCGACGTGTCAGGCCATGGCATTGCCTCGGCGCTGCTTACTGCGCGGTTGGCGGGTTATCTTTCGGGCAATTCGCCGGATCAGAACATGGCCCTTGTCGCCAATGGCCAGGGTGTTTATTCCGCCCGCCCGCTGGTCGAGGTGGCCGAGAGGCTGAACCGCATGATGCTGGATGATGTGGATACGGAACATTATTTCACAATGCTTCTGGCCTATGTCGATTTGCACAGTGGCACGGTCGAGATTTTACAGGCCGGGCACCCCCACCCAATTATCCAGCGCAAGGATGGCACGATCGAGGTGGTGGGCCACGGGGGAATGCCGATCGGTCTGCTGTCCGAACCGCAATTTGATGTCAGCGTCGTGCATCTTGCGCCAGGCGACCGAATTTTATTGGCATCGGATGGTATCACCGAATGCGCCGATGAGGCGGGCAATCTGCTGGGCGAGGAGGGGCTGATCGAAATCATGCAGGCGAGCGCCAATGTGAAGGGCGAATCCTTCTTTCAGGCGCTGCTGTGGGATCTGGCTGCGTTCGCCACCAAAGAGGATATGGATGACGATGTGTCGGGTGTTTTGCTGGAGTTCATCGGGTCGGCCATCTCCGAAACGCCCGACACCCAAGGCCGCGCCGGATCAGTCGGCAAAGCGCCATGAGCGACGCCGCGGCACCCGCAGCGCCAGCATCGGTTTCAGCAGAGGGTTGGAAAACCGGTTCAAATCCAGCGCTTCGTGCACGCCCGTGGTCAGTTCGCCGTTGATTCGGGTTTGCACGACGCTGCGGCTGTAGAACGGCGCGTCCAGCATCGCCTTGACCTGCCGGGGGGTGTGGCCAGGGTCGGCGCGGGTTTCGCGGCGCACCTGCCACAGGGACCGTTTGAACGACGCGCGCGGTGGCACCGCAATGTCCTGCACGCTGCCATCATGGGCAAACTGCACCCCCACGGCCAGTTCCGTGCCATCCCGGCGCGTCGCGTCATAGAAACAGGCCGAGCCGTCGTTCAGGGGGAAGCGGCCCCATGTCCAGAAACTGAAATCCTGCTCCAACGCGCGGGTGCCAAAATTGGCATCGAAATAGCCGTGCCCGGTGAATTGCCAGCCCGGCCCCAGATCTACCTCGATGCGCGATGTCGGGGCGAAGGGCCGCCAGACATGGGTGCCCTTCGGGTCAAGCAGCAGTTCGCGGTCGGTGATCGCGCTGGGCGTCACGGTGATTTGCCCCCGCACCCGCGAAACGAGCGGCAACGACGATACCTCATTCACATCGACACGCAGGCGCTGCCCATCCCAGCGCAGGGATGATGGGCCGACGGTGAAGGACTCAGGTGTCGTGCGCAGGGCTGATGTGCCGCGGTCGGTCATGGTGAACCGCCCGCCGCGGCCATAAGTGGCGAGGTTGATACAACAATGGTTGGCGGGGTTGCGCCGCCCGCTCCACGCGTACCATGGCGAAAAAACCGAGCCGATAAAGGCGATGACGCTGATCGCCTGTGTGCCATCGTCGCTTATGCCGTCGATATACCACCAGGCGTATCCGTTGGGCGGGACATCGAGATTGAACCGAGGTCCGTCAAGATCGCCGCGGCCGCATGCCCGCCGGAGAGGGTTGCCATCGGCACCCCCGCCCCCGGATGCGCCCCGCCGCCCGCCAGGTACAGCCCCGGCACCCGGCTGCGTGCCGTCGGGCGCTGGAATGCGGCCATCAAGCCATGCGGGCTGCGCCCGTAAAGTGACCCGAGAGATGCCGGGAACATCCGCTCGAACGCTTGGGGCGTGGTCAGCGCATTGTCCGGGGGGCCGGGTGAAAACGTCAACCCCCGGTTGGCTAGGGTCTGAAACGTCAGATGGCGACATGACTGGGGCCTTTCGTCGGTGGCAATGCGGGGGGCAACGGGGGGGGCGTTGACGATGGTTTCAAACCGCTCGATCGCGGGGGGGGATGTGCCGCTGGTGCGGTCCTGGGCACAAACATAGACGGTGGGATCCACCGGATTGCGCCCTTGCGCCAGCGCGTCGAATTCGCTGCGCGGATCGGCGCCGAAGAACACGTTGTGATGCGCCAGGTCGCGCCCATGGGGGGTGGCGGCAAAGGCCCAGACCTGCGCCGACAGGCTGCGCGGTTCGGTGGCGGCCAAGGGTACAGCGGCGCGCAGATCGTCGCCCAGCAGGCCGCTGGCCAACGCGCGGGGATCGCCATTGAACACCACCCGAGTGCAGGGCAGGCGCGTGCCATCGGCGGTTATGACGGCGCGGATCGCGGCGCCTGACCGTTCGATGTGGGCGGCGTGGGTTGCAAAGTGAAACCTGCCACCCCGCCGTTCGATCAACCCGGCCATGGCCTGCGCCAGGCGATGCATCCCGCCCTCCACCAGCCAGACGCCTTTGGCCTCGGCGTGGGACACCAGCGACAGGATGGCAGGTGACAAATAGGGCGACCCGCCGACATAGGTGGCATAGCGGCCGAACAACTGGCGCAGACGCGGATCGGTGAATTGCACAGCAAGGGCCGACGCCATGGTTTTTTGCGGCGCCATCAGCGGGATCAGACCGGGATGGCGCATCACATGGGCGGTCAACGCCGCTTGGCTGGGTTGCGGGGCCAGCATCATCGGGCTCTCGAATGCCTCGAACAGCCGCCGCGCGCCATCGGCAAACCTGCGGTATTCCTGTGCCGCTTTTGGCCCCGCAAAGTCACTGATCGCCTGCGCCGACCGTTGCGGATCTGCGAACAGGTCCAGCGTGCTGCCGTCAGGCCAGAAGTGGCGCGCCAGCAACGGCTCAAGGCGCAAGGTCACATGATCGTCCAGCCGTTCGCCCAGATCCGCAAACAGACGGTCGAACACTGGCCGCAAGGTGAGAACCGTGGGCCCAGCATCGACCGGCCCCGCCACCGTGTCGATCACCCGCATCTTGCCGCCGGGCGCGCCGTGGCTGTCAAGGATCGCCACATCGCACCCCGCGTGGCACAACCGCAGCGCGGCCGCCAGCCCGCCAAGGCCCGCACCGATCACCACGATCTTTTCTTTCTGGGGAAGTAAGTTGACCATGGGCGGGATTGTTGACTCAGAATCGAAAACTGTCCACTATGATTTACACATTTTGTTGTCAGGCCAAATTTACATGTCAGCCTGCTGGAGGATCCGATGCCTTTGAAGACCCGAATTGAAGCCGCGATTTCATCTGCCATCCGCGGGGGTCAGACTGGCGCCGCCCCGCCACGGCTGGCGGCGGCGCTGAATTACGCTGTCACACCGGGGGGCGCGCGGATTCGTCCGACGATCTGCATGAGTGTGGCGATGGCCTGTGGCGACGATCAGCCAATGCTCAGCGATGCGGCGGCGGCGGCGCTGGAACTGATCCATTGCGCCAGTCTGGTGCATGATGACCTGCCTTGTTTCGATGACGCGGACTTGCGGCGCGGCAAACCTTCGGTGCACCGTGCGTTTTCTCAACCCCTTGCGGTGCTGACAGGCGACAGCCTGATCGTTATGGGGTTCGAGGTTCTGGCCCGTGCCGGGGGTGATGCTGCCCGCACGCTGGAGTTGATCCGCATCCTTGGGGCCCGCACCGGTATGCCGGGCGGAATCTGCGCCGGGCAAGGCTGGGAAAGCGAAGATCAGATTGATCTGTCGGCCTATCATCGCGCCAAAACCGGCGCGCTTTTTATCGCGGCGACGCAGATGGGCGCTGTCGCGGCGGGGCAGGAGGCCGAGCCGTGGGAAGAGCTGGGCGCGCGGATCGGTGAGGCGTTTCAGGTGGCCGATGACCTGCGCGATGCCCTTTATGACGCCGAGACGCTGGGCAAACCCGTGGGTCAGGATGACCTGCACGGAAGGCCCAATGCCGTCGCCGAACTGGGCGTTCAGGGGGCGATCCGGCGGCTGAAGGATATTCTGGGCGGCGCGATTGCCAGTATCCCGTCTTGTCCGGGCGAGGCGATGTTGGCCGATATGGTGCGCCGCTATGCCGAAAAGCTGACGCCGGTGGCGCCTGTGCGACCGGGGAAGTGAGCGTTTACAGAATGCTATCGGCAAAACAAGGGGGCGCTGCCCCCCTCTTGGCCTATGGCCAATTCACCCCCCGAGGTATTTTCTGCAAGAAAGAGCAACGGCGGGGTGCGTGATACGGTGAAACAGCAGTCAGGGGCAGGGCCGCGCAGCGGTTTTTTCGCCTGGCGCAATCGGTTGGTGGCATCGCGGCGCTTTCAATCCTGGGCGTCGCGGCTTTTTCTCACGCGGGGTGTCGCGCGGCGCGAGGGGGAGGCGCTGTTCGATCTGGTGTCAGGATTTGCGCAATCACAGGTTTTATTTGCGTTGGTCGAGTTGCGTGTGCTGCATCTGTTGCTGGAGCAGGCGGAAACGGCCGACGCGATGGCGGCGCGGTTGTCGCTGCCGCCAGACCGTGCACGGGTGTTGTTGCACGCCGGTGTTGCGTTGGGCCTGTTGTCGGTGACGGCGGGACGGTATCGGACAGCGCAGCGCGGCGCGGCCCTTTTGGGTGTGCCTGGTCTGGAGGCGATGATTTCGCACCATGATGTGTTGTACCGCGATCTGGCTGATCCGGTGGCGTTTTTTCGTGGCGAGACCGAGACCGAGTTGGCAAGGTTCTGGCCCTATGTCTTTGGCGCGGGGGGGGCTGTCGAACCTGCGGTGACAGCGCGGTATTCCGATCTGATGGCGGACAGTCAGGGGCTGGTGGCCGAAGAGACGTTGCGCACCGTTTCGCTTGCCAAGGTCCGGCACCTGATGGATGTCGGCGGAGGTTCGGGCGCATTTCTGACCCATGTTGCTGAAAAGATGCCAAAAATCGGGCTTAGTCTTTTTGATCTTCCGGTGGTGGCACCGACAGCACGGGCGCGGTTCGTGACAGCAGGAATTGCCGAGCGGGTCACGATCATCGGCGGATCGTTCCGGGATGATGCCTTGCCATGTGGGGCTGACGCGATCAGCTTGATTCGGGTGCTGTACGATCATTCAGACGCCACAGTTCGTGCCCTGTTATCAAATGTTTACAGAGCCTTACCGGATGGTGGGCGACTGATCGTGTCGGAACCGATGTCGGGCGGGGCTGTGCCGAACCGACCGGGGGATGTGTATTTCGCGCTGTACTGCATGGCGATGCGCACCGGGCGTGCCCGGTCGGCGGATGAGATTGCCACACTACTGGGCCAGGCCGGGTTCAGCCAGGTGCGCGTGCGCCCGACATCGCGGCCTTTTGTAACCTCGATTGTTGAATGTGTACGAGATTGACACACCAACTGTCTAAATAGGTTGACAGTTCGATGTGTCAGATTAAACTGACACATGAAGCGTTACACAGAACGACGCAGAATCATTCCAGCGAATCAGGGAGAGACCATTTGCAAACCACCGCCGTCATCCTGACCGGACCTCGCGATTTGGCGGTGGAACAGGTTTCGCTGAATGCACCGGGTGCGGGTGATCTGGTGGTTGAAATCAGCCATTCGGGAATTTCCACCGGAACGGAAAAGCTGTTTTACAACGGAACGATGCCGCCGTTTCCAGGCATGGGTTATCCCTTGGTGCCCGGATATGAATCGGCGGGCGAAGTTGTCGAGGCTGGGGCCGATACGGGATTTGCCGTAGGTCAACGGGTGTTTGTGCCGGGCGCGAATTGTTACGGCAACGTGCGCGGCCTGTTTGGCGGCGCTGCCAAATGTCTCGTGACGGCATCCGACCGGGTAACGCGGATTGATCCGACGCTGGGGGCCGAGGGGGCGTTGTTGGCGCTGGCGGCCACCGCGCGTCACGCCATGGCAGGGCTGAACGTCGTGATGCCCGATCTGATCGTCGGGCATGGTGTTTTGGGCAGGCTTTTGGCGCGGTTGACGGTCGCTGCGGGTGCGCCCGCGCCCATCGTCTGGGAAATTGATGCTGATCGGGCCAAGGGTGCGATCGGTTATGACGTCATTCATCCCGATGCGGATCCGCGGCGGGATTACCGCGCGATTTACGATGCCTCGGGGCGGGCCGATCTGTTGCCCGGTCTGATTGGCCGCATTGCCAAAGGTGGCGAGATTGTTCTTGCCGGATTTTACACCGATCCGATCAGTTTTGCCTTCCCGCCGGCCTTCATGAAAGAAGCCCGGTTTCGGGTCGCGGCGGAATGGACGCGCGATGATCTGTTGGCAACGCGCCAGTTGATCGAATGCGGCGCCCTGTCGCTGTCGGGGCTGATCACACATACCGCTCAGGCAACCGATGCGCGCGGAGCCTATGCCACCGCGTTCAGCGATCCGGCCTGCCTTAAAATGATACTGGACTGGAGGGGCCACGCATGAGCCTGGATATGCCGAATCTCAAGGATTACGATGCGAAACTGAGGGCCGAGGCGAATGAGCCGACGCTGGAGGTTCCGCAGGGCGAACCCACAAGCAAGACGCAGATCATCGCGATCTATGGCAAGGGCGGGATTGGAAAATCCTTCACCTTGGCCAACCTCAGCCACATGATGGCGGAAATGGGCAAGCGGGTGCTTTTGATCGGCTGCGATCCGAAATCCGACACCACCAGCCTTCTGTTCGGCGGCAAGGCCTGTCCGACCATCATCGAAACCTCGTCGCGCAAGAAGCTGGCCGGGGAAGAAGTGAAGATCGGCGACGTGTGTTTCAAGCGCGGTGGTGTTTTCGCGATGGAGCTGGGCGGACCCGAAGTGGGCCGGGGGTGTGGCGGACGTGGCATCATCCATGGCTTCGAGTTGTTGGAAAAGCTGGGGTTCCATGACTGGGACTTTGACTATGTTCTGCTGGATTTCCTGGGTGACGTGGTGTGTGGCGGCTTTGGCCTGCCGATCGCGCGGGACATGGCGCAAAAGGTGATCCTCGTCGGCTCGAACGACCTGCAATCGCTTTATGTTGCCAATAATGTCTGTTCGGCGGTGGAATATTTCCGCCGGCTGGGTGGCAATGTGGGCGTGGCCGGTCTGGTCATCAACAAGGATGACGGCACGGGCGAGGCCCAGGCATTTGCTGCGGCGGTGAACATTCCGGTGCTGGCCGCTATTCCGCAAGATGACGATCTGCGCAAGAAATCCGCGAATTATCAGATTGTAGGCACCCATGAATCGCAATGGGGCCCGATGTTTCAGGGGTTGGCCGAGGCCGTGGGCATTGCCCCACCGGTGCGCCCGACGCCTTTGGATCAGGACGGCCTGCTGGGCCTGTTCGATGCCAAGGACACCGGCGGCGATTACCAGTTGGTGCCCGCCACCGACATGGACATGCGCGGCAAGAACGCTGCACCCAAAGCCAGCCTGGAAGTGGTCTATGACGATGTCTGAGCAATTCCAGGATCAGGCAAACGGTCAGCTCCGTGAGGTGTTGGCCAAGGCCAGCCCCGAGCAGATCCGTCGTCTGATCGCGGATATTCGCAAATTGACCTCTACAGAGCGCCAGCAATGACCGATGAAGTAACATATGATGCCGCCGGACAAACCCCGGTGATCGAGGGTCAGGCCCGAGATCCGATGCCGGACGCGACGCAGCCTGTTGATGGTACGGGGTGCCACGCAGGTGCTGGTGCAATGGAAGCGGCGGCGCGGATGGCTGGCAAATCTGAAATTCTGGATCAATATGCCAAGGATTATCCCAAAGGCCCCCACGACCAACCCCAAAGCATGTGCCCGGCGTTCGGGTCACTGCGGGTGGGTCTGCGGATGCGGCGGACGGCGACAATCCTGTCGGGATCGGCCTGCTGTGTCTATGGCCTGACCTTTGTCTCGCATTTTTATGGGGCGCGTCGGTCTGTCGGCTATGTGCCATTCAACTCGGAATCGCTGGTCACCGGCAAGCTGTTCGAAGATATCCGCGACGCCGTGCACGAAATGGCCGACCCCGACCGGTATGACGCGATTGTCGTGACCAACCTGTGCGTACCAACGGCCAGCGGCGTGCCTTTGCGATTGCTGCCCGAAGAAATCAACGGTGTGCGGATTGTCGGCATTGATGTGCCTGGCTTTGGCATCCCGACCCACGCCGAGGCGAAGGATGTGCTGGCCGGTGCAATGCTGAACTATGCCCGTCGCGAAGCGATGGCAGGGCCGGTTCAGAAGCCTGCCGGTGGCAAATCCGACCGCCCCACAGTGGCGCTGTTGGGCGAAATGTTTCCGGCCGACCCGATGATGATCGGCGCAATGCTGGCCCCCATGGGTCTGGCCGCTGGTCCGGTCGTGCCCTGCCGCGAATGGCGCGAATTATACGCCGCGCTGGACTGCGGCGTCGCCGCCGCGATCCACCCGTTCTACACCGCCGCCACGCGTGAATTTGTCGCCGCAGGCCGCCCCATTGTGGGCAGTGCGCCGGTGGGCCATGACGGCACCGCCGAATGGCTGAAAAACATCGGCGCCGCCTTCGGTCTGTCGGCTGACAAGGTGGCCGCCGCGCAGAACGCGTTTTTGCCCGCGATCAAGGGCGCCTTGGCGGCGATGCCGATCAACGGCACGATCACCCTGTCCGGATATGAAGGCAGCGAACTTCTGGTGGCGCGCCTGCTGATCGAAAGTGGTGCAACAGTGCCGTATGTCGGCACGGCCTGCCCGAAAACCGACGCTTCACAATGGGACCGCGAGTGGCTTGAGGCGCGGGGCGTAAAGGTGAAGTACCGCGCGTCGCTGGAAGACGATTGCGCCGCGATGGAGGCTGTGCGCCCTGATTTGGCCATTGGCACCACCCCGGTTGTGCAAAAGGCAAAGGAAATGGGCATTCCTGGCCTGTATTTCACCAACCTGATTTCGGCGCGCCCTCTGATGGGGGTGGCCGGTGCCGGCAGCCTGGCCGAGGTGATCAACACCGCCATCGCCAACAAGTTCCGCATGGACAAAATGAAAGCCTTTTTTGAAGGTGTTGGCACGGGCGATACCGCAGGTGTCTGGGAAGGTGCGCCGAACCTGCGCCCCGATTTCCGTGCAGCGCACCAGAAAAAGCTCGACAAACAGGCGCGTGCCGCAGCAGCGGAGCAAATGATCTGATGCTGGTTCAAGATCACGACAGAGCAGGCGGATACTGGGGCGCGGTCTATGCGTTCTGCGCCGTCAAGGGATTGCAGGTTGTCATAGACGGACCGGTCGGTTGCGAAAACCTGCCCGTCACATCGGTCCTGCACTACACCGACGCCTTGCCGCCGCATGAGTTGCCGATTGTGGTGACCGGCCTGGGTGAGTCGGAAATGGGATCGGGCACGGAAGAGGCGATGAAGCGCGCCTGGGGTGTGTTGGACCCGGCCCTTCCCGCCGTGGTGGTGACAGGTTCGATCGCCGAGATGATCGGTGGCGGCGTGACGCCGCAAGGCACCAACATTCAGCGGTTTCTGCCGCGCACGATTGATGAGGATCAGTGGGAAGCGGCCGATCGCGCCATGACCTGGATCTTTACAGAATTCGGGATGACCAAGGGGCGGATGCCCCCCGAGAAGAAGCGCGAAGAAGGTGCGACGCCGCGGGTCAATATTCTGGGGCCGATGTATGGCGTGTTCAACATGCCGTCGGACCTGCATGAAATCCGCCGCCTGGTGACCGGGATTGGCGCCGAGGTCAACATGGTGATGCCGCTGGGCGCCCATCTGGCCGAGATGCGCAATCTGGTGAATGCTGATGTGAACATCTGCATGTACCGCGAATTCGGTCGCGGCCTCGCCGAGGTTCTGGGCAAGCCCTATCTTCAAGCACCCATCGGCATCGACAGCACCGTCGCCTTTTTGCGCAAACTGGGCGAACTGCTGGGCCTTGATCCCGAACCGTTCATCGAGCGGGAAAAGCACAGCACGATCAAGCCGGTCTGGGATCTGTGGCGTTCGGTGACGCAGGATTTCTTCTGCACCGCGTCCTTTGCCATCGTCGCAAATGAGACCTATGCCCGGGGCATCCGCAATTTTCTGGAAACCGACATGGGCCTGCCCTGTGCCTTTGCGGTGGCCCGTCTTCGCGGCAAGAAGACCAACAACGAAGAAGTGCGCGCCCTGATCGGGCAGAAGAAGCCGCTGATCGTCATGGGCAGCATCAACGAGAAAATGTATCTGGCCGAGCAGAAAGGTGGGCATGGGCCCAGCCCCGCGTTCATCCCCGCCAGTTTTCCGGGCGCTGCGATCCGCCGCGCCACGGGCACGCCCTTCATGGGGTTTGCCGGTGCGACCTATCTGATCCAGGAAATCTGCAACGGATTGTTCGACGCGCTGTTCCACATCCTGCCCCTGGGCAGCCAGATGGACGCCGCCGATGCCACGCCCACCACGCTGCGCCGCGATTTTCCGTGGGATGCCGACGCCCAGGCGGCGTTGGATCGGATTGTCGCCGAACACCCAATTTTGACCCGCATTTCCGCCGCCAAGTCGCTGCGCGATGCCGCCGAACGGGCCGCCTTGGCCCAAGGCGACGAGAGGGTCGTCAAGGAAACGGTCGAGGCACTGTCGCCCGCGACCAACAGCACGCAACAGAAGGCGTACCCCGCCTCAGGAGGAACGACATGAGCGATTTCACAGCGCAGACAACCGAGACGATGATCCGCAGCCGCAAAGCGCCGCGTACTGAGTTTTATGTCTATTTTGCCCTGATTTTTGCGGCGACCCTGCCTCTGGCCTGCCTGACCTGGGGTCTGAGTGCGGCACGCCAGATGAGTTTGCCGTCCAAGGGGCCGATCGCGCGCGCCTGGGGTCAGGCCCGGATCATCACGCCGGCGATTTTTTCTGCCTGAGGGCGGACGCCCCGATGGGGCGCGGAATTTCCTGCCACCTGGCGGGATGCCTCTGGGTTCAGAGGCACACAGATTTCCGGGGTGGAGCCCGGAATAAATCATCTGCCCCTGACCGGGGCGGATATCGACACCAAAAGTCGAAAACCCGGCCGTGGGGGACCCGCGGCGTCAGCTTTACGATCACGAGGAGAGTTTCAATGGCTGATAGAACTGACCTGTCATTCACAGGTCTTACAGACGAACAGGCGCAAGAATTGCACTCTGTCTACATGAGCGGGCTCTGGCTGTTCTCAGCCGTTGCCGTCGTTGCGCACCTGGCGGTGTTCATCTGGAAACCCTGGCTCTGAAAGGACCTGAAA
>JAACVA010000112.1 GCA_009992615.1 Rhodobacterales bacterium | reverse complement strand
CAGGTTCACAAACAGGTGGTGCGCAAAGAGGTCACTGCCCGCGCCATCGCGATGGACCCGGCGACGCGGCTGTTTCTTGTCGCGGTCGCAGAACCCGACATGCATGATCCCTCGGGCGATCTGCAACGCCTGTCCGCCGCATTGCAGCAGCAATGGCTGACCGGGCCCGTCACCGCGCCATTGGCCGTACTGCGCAAGCTGCAAGGCGCGCTGCGCCAGGGCAACTGGCAAGTCACCGTCGCGCTGCACCAGGGCCACGCCGACACGGCGGCGCGGATCATCGACATCTGGCCGGGGCTGCACGAAGGTGGGCTGTACGGGCTGGCGGTCGATCTGGGTTCGACCACGATTGCCGCGCACCTATGCGACCTGCGCGATGGCCGTGTTTTGGCCAGCGCAGGGCGGATGAATCCGCAAATCCGGTTTGGCGAAGATCTGATGAGCCGGGTCAGCCATGTGATGATGAACCCCGGCGGCGATGTCGAAATGACCCGCGTCGCGCGACAGGCGATTGACGCACTGGCCGTGGAAATCGCCACCGAGGCGGGGCTTGATCCGGGGTTGATCGTGGAAACCGTGATCGTCTGCAACCCGGTCATGCACCACCTGTTGATGGGGATCGATCCCGTCGAACTTGGCCAGGCGCCCTTTGCCCTGGCCAGCAGCGATTCCATGTCGCTGGACGCGCGCGAACTCGATCTGGTCTCGCTCAACCTGTCGGCGCGGGTCTATGTCCTGCCCTGCATCGCGGGCCATGTCGGGGCCGATTGCGCCGCCGTCGCCCTGAGCGAACAACCGGACCAGCAGGATGACCTTACCCTGATCGTTGATGTTGGCACCAATGCCGAACTGTTGCTGGGCAATCGCACACGGGTTCTGGCCTGTTCCTCGCCGACGGGCCCGGCCTTTGAGGGCGCGCAGATCTCGTCGGGCCAGCGCGCCGCGCCCGGCGCGATCGAGCGGGTCGAGATCGACCCGGTGACGAAGGACCCCCGGTTTCGCATCATCGGGTGCGAGTTGTGGAGCGATGAGGAAGGCTTCACCGCCGCAGCACAGGCCAGCGGTATCACCGGCATCTGCGGGTCGGGCATCATCGAGGCGGTGGCCGAAATGCGCATGGCCGGGCTGGTGGATGCCAGCGGGCTGATCGGGTCGGCGGCCCAGACCGGCACCCACCGGATGAGTCCCGAAGGGCGCACCCATTCCTATCTGCTTTGGGACGCCACTGAAACCGGCGGTCCGCGCATCACCGTTACCCAGGGCGATATCCGCGCGATCCAGCTGGCCAAATCCGCACTTTACGCGGGGGCACGGCTGTTGCTGGATGAATTCGGCGCAGACCGCGTCGATAACATCGTTCTGGCCGGGGCCTTTGGGGCGCATATCTCACCGAAACACGCGATAGTGTTGGGAATGATCCCCGACGCGCGGCTGGACCATGTGCGCAGCGCAGGTAATGCCGCAGGCACCGGTGCGCGCATTGCGCTGCTGAACAAGGCATCGCGTGGCCAGATCGAGGCGACAGTGCGCCGCATCACCAAGGTGGAAACCGCTATCGCACCGCGGTTCCAGGAACATTTCGTCAATGCCAACGCGATTCCCCATGCCACCGATCCCTTTCCAGAGCTTGCCAGGATCGTCACCTTGCCCACCGTGAGCTTCAATACCAAGGGTGATGGGCCCGCGAGTGGCCGGCGGCGGCGGCGGGGCTGACCGGACCGCAGGCAGTGAAAAATTTCGCGGTGCTGAAACGCGCGCGGTGGTTCTGCGGTGGCTTGGGCACACCCGCCGGATTTCCGGCCCAACCCTGACGAAGCATACAATGCGAAATCTCATTGCAACGACAATCCTTGCCGGCCTCACTCTCGGCACTGCTGCCTTTGCCGAGAGCCATACCATGGCAAATCGCATGGTGGGCGGCGGGCCTTGTAGAAAAGCTGAAAGGCTTCGGTACCTTCACTGTATTCGCCCCTGTCAATGCTGCCTTTGCAGCCTTGCCCGCCGGCACCGTCGAAACCTTGCTGAAACCCATAAACAAAGACATGCTGACCAAAATCCTGACCAGCCACGTTGTGGACGGCACCTGGCCGACCGCCGAAATCGTGGCGGCCGCAAAGGCATTACCCGACGGATTCCATCACTTCAACGCCGTGTCGGGCAATATCATCGGGTCAGGGCCTGTCTTTATCCTTATGAAGATGGCAATTTCGCAAAAGTCGGCATCGCGGATGTTAACCAGTCGAACGGCGTGATCCACGTCATCGAAGGCGTGCCGCTGCCAAAGCAAGCCGCGACACAGCAATCCAAGGCCGCCCTTCATTCAATCCCGAGGGCGGCCTTTTCACCATAGGCGCGTGAAGGGCGGCCGTGGTTCAGGCGGCTGCCGTCACCGCCCGCCCGGTCATCACCTTGACCAGATGCGCGCGATAGGCGCCCGTGCCGTGCAGGTCGGAAATCATCCCGTCCGCTGAAACGCTCAAGCCGTCCAGCGCCGCTGCGCTGAAGTTGTCCGACAGTGCCGCCTCGGCCTCCGACCAGCGGAACACGCCGCCTTCAGACGCGCCCGTCACCGCAACGCGCACCGCGTCCGAGAATTTCGCCACGAACACCCCGACCAGTGCGAATCGCGAAGCAGGTTGTACGAACTTTTGGTAATTTGCCATCTCGGGCACCGGCAACCTGATTTCGGTGATGATTTCGCCCTCGTCCAGCGCCGTGGTGAACATGCCCTGAAAGAAATCATCGGCCGCGATGTCGCGTTTGTTTGTCACGATGGTGGCATTGCTGGCCAGTACGGCGGCGGGATAGCAGGCCGACGGGTCATTGTTGGCCACCGATCCACCAATGGTGCCACGGTTGCGCACCGCCGGATCACCGATATGGGCCGCCGTATCGGCCAGCGCCGGATAGGCCCCGGCCCCTGCTGCCACCTCGGCGTGGGTCGTCCCACCGCCAATGCACAGCCGCCCCTCATCGTCAGTGCAAATTCCCTTCATCTCCCCGATCCCCGAAAGCGAGACCAGCTTGGCCGGCATGGCCAGCCGCTGTTTCAGCGTCGGAATCAGGGTCTGCCCGCCACCCAGCGCCTGGGCCTCTTCACCGGCCAAGGCCGCCACAGCCTCGGCAATCGTCTTTGGCCGCTCCATCTCGAAGGCGTACATGTCATTCTCCTGTTGTCATCGCCCGGCTTCTTCTTGCCGAAAATACTCAAATTCC
>JAACVA010000111.1 GCA_009992615.1 Rhodobacterales bacterium | reverse complement strand
TCGTGCCGACCCGAATGAATGTCCGGGTCGGCGCCGATGGTCTGATCACGCGGATCGGCTGCGGTTGATCACTTGCGATAATTCGAATGGCAGGCTTTGCAGGCGCCGCCGATTTCGCCCATCGCGGCACCCAGCGACGCGGCGTCGGTCACGTTCATTGCTGTCATCGAGGCGGCCTGAAGCCCCTCGGCCTTGGCGGTGAAACCAGAGAAATCTTCCCAGATCTTCGGCAATGCCTCGGACTCGGCATTGGTGGCGTTGGTTTCAAAAGCCGTGGGAATTTGCAGCGCCGCGTCGTGAAGCGTCGTCACGGCTGCGCTGACGGCGGCGGCGTCGTATTCGCCTTTCGCGATGGTGCCCAGAATCTTGGCTTGCGCGCCGATGGTTTTCATCAGCTCCATCCGGGCGGTGACCGGATCGGCGTGAGAGGCGGCATTGGCAAAGCCGACCGAGGCGGCAATTCCGAGGGCGATCACGGCGAGTGGCAATTTCTTCTTCATGAATGGCAATCCTTCTGGGCAATGACTGAAATGCTGATATAACTTGCGTAAAGCAGCGCGCCACCCTGTCCAGTCAAATTTCTGTGACAGTCGCGGGGGCATGGCGCGGACGATCTTGGGGGATTGACCCGGTGCCGTGCACTGGTGGGGGCAATGCAAACACGGCACCGGGCTGAAGCGTCCTTCGCTCTGTTCAGAAGATGACGGCAGACCGGGGCGGCGTTGAGGCGCGACGGGGGAATTGCGGCGGTTATTTTATGGCGAAACCGGGGCAACCTGTGCGCCGCTCGGCGCGTCGCCGGCAGAACCGGACGGCGCCTGCTTGCCTTTGGCGCGTGTTGAAGGCATGTTGCTTTGAATGATCGTGCAGCCCCCCACACCCTTCAGCCAACCCTCGGGCCCGGATGACCGCGTGGCGTTTGACCGGCACGAGCTGGGCCTGATCCTGACACTCTATGGGCGCATGGTCGCCGCCGGGGAATGGCGCGACTATGGCATGTCTTTCCTGCGCGATGTGGCGGTGTTTTCGGTGTTTCGCCGCACCGCCGAGAACCCGATCTATCGCATTGAAAAGCGGCCCCGCCTGCGCGGTCGGCAAGGGCAATATGCGGTGATCGCCATGGACGGACAGATTTTGAAGCGGGGGGCCGAATTGCCCGCCGTGCTGCGGGTGCTTGAGCGCAAACTGATCCGCGCTGTCGAATGATCTGCCGACGGACTGGGGTTTCACCCCAGACCCCAAGGTATTTGCGGCAAGAAAGAGACAGGATCAGAAGAACAGGCGGCGGTGGGCTGTGACCGGGCCGTCGCCCGCAGAAGCGATGCGAGCAATCGCCTGAAGGATCGGTTCGCGTTTTGTGATCATGCCATGGGCGGTGGCGTGAATCAGGATTTCCGGGGTTTCGGCCAAGGCGACATGGCCTTTCCAGAACAGCAGGTCATTGCGCTGGATCGGTTGGTAGGGGTCAATCGCCGTGCCGAGGCTGCCGACCTGTTGATCGCTGTCGCCGGGGCAGGGGATGTGGGCGGCCAGGCAGGCGGCCTGCACCAGGCCGGAACAATCAATCCCGTCGCCGGTATTGCCGGCCCAGAGATAGGGTGTGCCGAGAAACAGCGCAGCAGTGGCGGCCGGATCGCGCAGCGGATCGGACAGCGGGCGCAGGTGGTCGGTGGGAACAAGGCCTGTGCCGGCAGGGCAGGCGACCCGTGCCCAATCTTCGGCGTCGTCGATCACTGTGATCTGGGCATTGAAGGGAAGGCGGGCGAGGGGGCGCGCCTTGAACCCGGCCTCGGGATAGATATGCGTTTGGCGCGTTTGTACCGCGTGTGTCGCATCGGTGGCCGGAGCCAGGGCGGCGGCGCGGAGATAGCCGCAATAGCCATCCTTGCGCGCCTGGAGAAAGGCCCAGCCGTCGCGCTGTTCGTAGATGTCCAGCAGATCGCCAAACAGTAATTGCCGATCAACCGGTCCGTTCGGGGCGCTGTGCAGATGGGCGACGAACCTGCCGATCTGAGCCGCCTCGCCGGTGACGAAGCGGTCAGCCTTGACCTTGCCTTGCAAATGGGCGGCGGCGACGCGACCGTTGGCCGGGGTGCTGCGCCGGTCGTTCACAGGGGCAAAAGGCCGGGCAGGGCAGCAAGGATGGCCCGCGCGCCTTGGCCCACGCCGCCTTTGGGCCGGGCGGGGGCGGCGGTCGGGGTCCAGCCGTAGATGTCGAAATGGACATAGGGAGCGGACCCGGCAAAGCGGCGCAGGAACAGGGCCGCGGTGATCGATCCGGCAAAGCCGCCTGAAGGCGCATTGTCCAGATCGGCGATGCCCGGTTCGATCATCGTCTCGTAGGGGGCCCAGAACGGCATTCGCCACAGCGGGTCACGCACCCAGGCCCCCGACGCGGCCAGCGCAGCTGCGATGGTATCATCGTCGCAGTAGAATGGCGCAAGGTCGGGGCCGACGGCCACCCGCGCGGCGCCCGTGAGGGTGGCCATTGAAATGGTCAGGTCTGATTCAGCCTCGCTGGCCAGCGACAGGGCATCGGCCAGCACCAGGCGCCCTTCGGCATCGGTGTTGTTGATTTCCACCGTCAGCCCCTTGCGCGAGGTCAGAATGTCACCCGGGCGAAAGCTGTTGCCCGCCACGGCGTTTTCCACTGCCGGAATCAGCACCCGCAGACGCAGGGGCAGGCGCAGCGCCATGATCATCCGGGCCAGGCCCAAGACGGTGGCGGCCCCCCCCATGTCTTTTTTCATCAAGCCCATGGAAGACCCAGGTTTCAGGTTCAGCCCGCCTGTGTCGAAACACACGCCCTTGCCGACAAGGGTCAGGCGCGGC
Source organism: Rhodobacterales bacterium (assembly GCA_009992615.1). Classification (GTDB taxonomy): domain Bacteria; phylum Pseudomonadota; class Alphaproteobacteria; order Rhodobacterales; family Rhodobacteraceae; genus Oceaniglobus. The sequence goes on along the minus strand of JAACVA010000111.1, from coordinate 388 downwards.
CCGGTATCGCCCCAGGCGATGTCGATCAGGCGGGGCGGCTCGGCGGCGGCGCGGCCAACGGCATGGATCAGCGGCAGGTTCTGGTGCAACAGATCGTCGCCCACCGTCACCGTGACCGATGCACCGTGGCACGCGGCCAGATCCCGAGCCGCCTGTTCCAGGGTGCCGGGCCCCATGTCGGCGGTGGGCGTGTTGATCAGGTCGCGGGTCATCGCCTCGCTGCTGGCGATGATTTCCAGACGCCGGGCGTCAATTCCCGCAGGCGGCACAAGCTGTGCCTTGGGCACCGGTGACGCTGCATAGCGATCAAAGCGATACCCCGCCAAAAGCCAGCCCAGTGCCGCCTCGTCCAGCGCCGCGCCGGTCAGATCGCCGTGCAGCGCCCAGG
>JAACVA010000019.1:7229-16807 GCA_009992615.1 Rhodobacterales bacterium | reverse complement strand
GGGGCCTTTTGTGTTCAACGGCCTGAAAATCGCCCCCTCACCATTTATGGGGAGTTGAAATTCGTGAATATCCAATTTTTCGGGCACATGCTACGGTTGTGTTAATGTTTCGTTAACTACTCGACAGGAGAGTCTGAGATGGCAAACGACTGGATACTCGACGTGCTGGCAGACCTCAAAAAATTTGCCGCCAGGAATGATCTTATCGCCCTTGCGGCACAGCTCGACCAGACAGCGGTTGTGGCTGCGACAGAGATCGCGTCGAACGAAATGCGGGCCCCGGCCCTGATTGGTGTAGATGCGGCCCAAACGCGAATGGTTTATCGAACGTCTGGACTTGGTGAAGACGCTTGACGATCTGAATGCCGCCATATTCGATCTGCGCGATCGGTTCGGGGTCGATCATCTGATCTATCATTCGGTCAATTCAACGGGCGAACAATACGCCGCCTTGACCTATGACAAAGCCTGGGTTGATCATTACGTCCGGCAGGATTACGCCCGGCTTGATCCTGTGGTGCAGGGCTGTTACCGCCGCTTCCATCCGGTGGACTGGAAACAGCTCGACTGGACGGCAAAGCCGACCCGCCTGTTTCTGGGCGAGGCGGTGGAAAATGGCGTTGGCAACCAAGGCTATTCCGTGCCGATCCGCGGGCCCAGCGGGCAATTCGCCCTGTTCACCATCAATCATCGCGCCAATGACGACAGTTGGCGTTTGTACCGCGATGAACATCTGGCCGATCTGATCCTGCTGGCACATTTCATCAACCAGAAGGCGTTGGAAATCGAACGCGGCAGCGACGCGATCGAGGTGCAGAAACTGTCACCACGCGAGATTGACGCGCTGACCTTGCTGGCCACCGGCATGAACCGCGCACAGGCCGCCGACACCCTGGCGATTTCAGAACACACCCTGCGCGTCTATATCGAAAGCGCGCGGTTCAAACTGGGCGCCACCAACACCACCCACGCCGTGGCGCGCGCCCTGGCCCATGGCCTGCTGGTCATCTGACCGTTTAGCCTTCTGTTAACCGGCGCGCGCGGCCTGCGCACCGGGCGTTAACCGGGGCCGGTCCACTGATTTCCCTGCACCTATCCGCAGAGGAAAATCAGATGATCCGCTATCTTTTCGGCGATGCCCTGCACCGTTATCCCGTTCTGCGCGACACCATGTTCGCCGATCGTGCGGCCCAGTTCCGCACGCGTCTGGGCTGGGAAATTCCGGTTGACGCAAACGGCCATGAGCGGGATCAGTACGATTCGCTGAATCCGCTGTATGTCATCTGGGAACGCCCGGATGGCACCCACGGTGGCAGCTTGCGCTATTTGCCGACCCTCGGCCGCACGATGATGGAAGAGCATTTTGGCCATCTGGTGGGGGGCGCCCCGATCCGTCATGGCCAGATATGGGAATGTACCCGGTTCTGCCTGGCTCCGGGTGCTGCGCCCAATGTCTCGGCGGCACTGATGTTGGGGGGGCTTGAGGTGGGGCTGAACCTGGGATTGTCCCACGCGGTGGGGGTGTTTGATGCACGGATGCTGCGGGTTTATCGGCGGTTGGGCTGGCCGCCGGCGGTTCTGGGTCAGCAGGGGCAGGGGCGGCATGCCATCTGTGCCGGGCTTTGGGCCTATGAGGCGGATCTGCGGGCGCCGCTCTTGGCCAAGGCGGGGCTGTCGGGCGAGGTGTCGCGCCTGTGGTACACCCGCGCTTTCGGCATCGGAAAACTGGTGCTTGCGGCATGATCTGGTGATAATCCCGTCTGGGCAAGGCGGCCCTGCGCGCCTATGGTCGCCGCCATGTCAGTGCCCGCAACTCCCGTCGCCCAGATCATCTTTTCCGACGATCAGGCCGAAGCCTTTGATCGCATCGCTGACATGTTGCGCGGTGCCGGTGTTGACCTGGAAAATGAAACCCTGCGCCCGATGGCCGAGGGCAAATCGGCGGTGCTGGCCGTGGTGGGCAAGGCCGGATCGGGCAAGACGATGCTGTTGGCGCGGTTGTACAAGGCGCTGGCCGACACCGGGGTTGATATCGTGTCGGGCGACTACGAAGCGCGCAAGAAGAAAGACCGCCGCACGCTGGCGATCCTTGCCCCCACCAACAAGGCCGCGTCGGTTCTGCGCAATCGCGGCGTGCCCGCGACCACGATCCACCGCATTCTGTACACTCCGGTCTATGACCCGGAATATGAAAAGGTGGCCGAGTGGCTGGCCGGAAATGGCGAGCGCCCGGTGGTCGAAGGCCTCAGCGACATCGCGCTGGACCGGGCGCTGGCGTTTTATCAGAACAACAAGTCGATCCCGGGTGCCCTGGCGGCGGCGGGCCTGCGGGGCAGCGATTTCATCACAGGCTGGAAACGCCGGGAAGAGCCGTTGGACATCGGGCTGGTTGACGAAAGCTCGATGTTGGACCCGCGCCAGTTTGAAGATTTGCAAGAGATCTTCCCGACGCTGATGTTGTTCGGTGACCCGGCCCAGCTGGCCCCGGTCAACCAGTCTGGCGCGATGGTGTTTGACACGCTGGACCAGGGCCGCAAGCTGACGCTGAACCGCATTCACCGCCAGGACAGCGACAACCCGATCCTTGATCTGGCCCATGCTTTGGGCGACCCGGATCTGACCTTCGATCAGTTCGACCGCATGGTGCACGAGGCTGCAGCGCGCGATGCGCGGGTGGTGATTGCCGGTCGGGTCGAAGCCGAGATGATGGCGCGATCGCCCGTTCTGGTTTGGCGCAACGTCACGCGCATAAGGCTGATCCATGCCTTTCGCGCCGCCTATGGCGCGCCGGCTGATGCCCTTTTGCCCGGTGAGCCGCTGATTTGCGACGGTATCGAACTGCCGCTGAAACACCGCAAGAAACGCATTGACCTTGAGGCGCGGGGGTTGATCAAGGGCGCACAGGTGATTTTTCTGGGCGACGGGCGCAAACCGGGATTTTCGCGGTTGCATGTGATTGGCGCCGAAGAACCCCAGGTCAGCGCCGCCAGCATCGTCAAGATTGAAATGCCGGATGAGGAAGAACCGTTCATCCCCTTCGCCGCGCGCATGGGGGCCACGTTCCTGCATGGTGCGGCGGTGACGATCCACAAGGCGCAAGGCAGCCAGTGGCGCGATGTTCAGGTGTTTGCCCCCGACATCAGCGCCGCCGCCTGGACCAACCGCAGTGAAGCGGGCCTGCATCTGTGGAAACGTCTGGCCTATGTGGCGATCACCCGCGCCGAAGAACGGCTGTTCTGGGTGGTGAAAAACCGCCTTGCCCGGCCATCGACACCTTTGGGGATTGACGATCTGGGTGGCGTTGCGGCGCCGCTGTCCCTCGAAGGCGAAGTCTAGGTCAGGCCCGGATGTAGCGGAACACGGCCGAGGCACCCCAACCCGCCGCAATCGCAATGGCCAGCGACATAAGGCCATAAAGTGTCGGCTTTTCATGGGCCAAGGCGTAAAGGAAACGCTCAAGCCCAACCTTGTTTACAAAGATCACGGTTTCATACTGGCTGATCACCCGGCCTTCCCGTGTCAACAGGAAGCGTACGTTGTAACTGCCCCCCACCAGATTGGCGGGCAGTTTGATCGAGGTGTTGAACAACGTGTCACCGGTCAGGGTGACCGTGCCTTCGTTCGATTGGTAAAGATCGTTCGCCTCGCGGATGCGGATCAGCGCGTCGATGAAATTGTTCTGGTCGTCGACGCCTTCAGAGGCCATTCCGGCGTGGATGGCGCGGTCGACCGACACCAGATAGACAAGATCGGATTCATCGGTCAGCAATGTGTCGAACGGGGCCGTGGTGGCCACGGCATAAAATGACGGGGCGCTGCGCACTTCCAGCGAATCGCGGTTGATCCAGATTGCCGACCATTTTTCCTTGCGGCGCACGGTCAGTTCCTGCGCCGGCCCGGCGACAGTGACGATCACGCCCAACTGGCTGTCGCGTGCGATGGCGGCTTCCCGCTTGACCGCGCCAAAGATCAAAATCTCGGAGCCGTCGAAATTGGTGCTGATCGCAATCTGTTTCTGCGACAGCCCCGCCACCACTTCTTCGGCACGGGCGGGGGTGACAACGGCGAAAATCACCAGCAGAAGCCGCAACAACATCAGTGCCCCCCGACAGCGGCAATGGAATACAATTCGGATGGTTGGGCAAAAAGATCAAAGGCCAGCTTGCCACAAACCCCCATCACCATCAGGGCCAGCAGGATACGCAGCTGTTCGGCCTTCAGCCGGACAGCGATTCGGGTGCCGAATTGCGCGCCGATCACCCCGCCGATCAACAACAGAACCGCAAGCATGACATCAACGGTGTAATTGGTAACGGCGTGCAGCATCGTGGTGAAGGCGGTCACGAAGATGATCTGGAACAGCGATGTGCCCACCACCACCTTTGTTGGCATTCCCAGCAGGTAAATCATTGCCGGCACCATGATGAACCCTCCGCCCACACCCATGACCGCAGCCAGAACCCCGACCAGAACACCCACCACCAATGGCGGAATGACCGAGATATACAGCCCAGAGGTGCGGAATTTCACCTTGAACGGCAGGTTGTGTACCCAATTGTGCCGTTTGCGCGCCGCAGGTTTGCCGCTGCGACTTTTGAAGATGGCGTTCAGGGATTCGATGAACATCAACGTGCCGATCACCCCAAGAAACAGCACATAGCACAGGTTCACCAACAGATCGACCTGTCCAAGGGCACGCAGCATGTTGAACAGCTGCACCCCCAGCGCCGCCCCGACAAGGCCGCCGATCAAAAGAACAATCCCCATGCGCAAATCGACCGTTCGTCGTTTGAAATGCGCAAGCACAGCGGAAAACGATGATGCCACGATCTGGTTCGCGCCGGTGGCCACGGCCACGGCGGGCGGGATGCCGATAAAGAACAGCAGCGGCGTCATCAGAAAACCGCCGCCCACCCCGAACATCCCCGACAGCACACCGATCAGGCCGCCAAGGCCCAACAGCAGAAATGCGTTAACCGATACTTCGGCGATGGGAAGGTAGACCTGCATGACTCCTTTAGACCCTTACGCGCCCGAATACGCAACGCCCCCGTTGTATCCAGATCGCAGAAATAGTGAGTCCAGCCGGGGCTCAGCCCAAGTCGCGCAGATAGCGGCGCAGCACCTTGTCCAATTTGGCCGCCCCGATGGGCGCCATCGCCTTGGTATGGTCGTGGCTGATCGCCTCGTCGCTCATCCCGGCCGCCATGTTGGTGATGGTCGAGATTGCGGCGGCGTTCAGGCCGAGGAACCGCGCCAGAATCACTTCGGGCACGGTGGACATGCCCACCGCATCGGCGCCCAGCATCCTTATGGCGCGGATTTCGGCCGGGGTTTCGAACGACGGCCCGGAATACCAGGCATAAACCCCCTCGTGCAACGTCACCGCCTCGGCCTGTGCTGCGGACAACAGCGCGGTGCGGATCGCCGGATCATAGGCATCTTTCATCGGCACGAATCGCGCATCCGACGCTTCGCCGATCAGCGGGTTCAGCCCCGAGAAATTGATATGGTCGTTCAGCATCATCAGACTGCCCGTTGGCATGTCGGGCCGCAACGATCCGGCGGCGTTGGTGGCGATCAGGGTGTTGGCGCCCAACCGCCGCAACACCTCCAGCGGCAGGCGCATCGCATCCGCGCGCCCGGATTCATAATAATGCGCCCGCCCGCCAAACACCGCGACGCGCACGCCCTCCAATTCGCCGATCACCAGTTTCGGAGAATGCCCCGACACCCCGGCATGAGGAAAGCCGTTCAGTTGCGCATAGTCGATCGAAACCCCATCGACCGCCTCGGCCAGATGGCCCAGCCCCGACCCCAGGATCAGACCGCAGGAGACCGGTTCTCGGCCTGCGCGATCCTGTATGAATCGCGCCAGATCCTCAGCGTTCCTTGACATAGGCGGCCCCCCCGGCGCGTGGTGGAATGGCCTTGCCGACGAAACCGGCCAGAATGACCACAGTCAGGATATAGGGCAAGGCTTGCATGAACTGTCCGGGCACCGCGATGCCCAAAAGCTCGATCGATTGATAGCGGTTGCCGATCGCGTCCAACAGCCCAAACAACAGGCAGGCGCCCATCGCGTACCATGGTCGCCATTTGGCAAAGATCAGCGCGGCCAATGCGATAAACCCGCGCCCCGCCGTCATGTCGCGCACAAATCCAGCGGCCAACCCCGTGGCAAGATAGGCGCCTGCAATACCACACAGCACCCCGGCGATCAGAACGGCAGAATAGCGCAACCGCACCACCGAAATGCCCGCCGTGTCCACCGCGCCGGGGTTTTCGCCCACGGCCCTCAGACGCAGGCCGAACCGGGTGCGGTGTAACACGTACCACGTCAGAGGCACCATCAGGAACGCCACATAGACCAGAATCGAATGCCCCGAGATCAGGTCATGGTAAATCGGCCCAAGCACCGGCACCCCCGACAGCGCCTCGGCAAAGGGCAGGGTGATCGGCTGAAACCGTCCGCCGTCAATCAGGGCAGGGGTGCGCCCGCCTTCGTTGAACCAATCGCGCGCGATCAGCACGGTCATCCCCGAGGCAAGGAAATTCAGCGCCACCCCCGAGATCAGCTGATCGCCCCGGAACGTGATCGACGCAAGTCCGTGGATCAGCGCAAACACCACGCTGGCAGCGATCCCTGCGCACAAGCCCAGCCAGACCGATCCCGTCGTTGCCGCCACCGCCGCCGAAAAGAACGCAGCGACCAGCATCTTGGCTTCCAGCCCGATGTCAAACACCCCGGCGCGTTCGCTGAACAGCCCCGCCAGACAGGCCAGCAACAGCGGCGTCGCCAGACGGATCGTGGAATCGAGGATCTGGATGATCGTGTTCAGATCCATCATTCCGCCGCCTTCACATCTGCACCCGGCCGCCGCCCCAGCCGCAGGAACAGCCCTTTGACCGGGTCGCGCACCATGTTGTCCAGCGCGCCGGTGAACAGGATCACCAGCGCCTGAATTACCAGAACCATCTCGCGCGGCACGTTGGTTTCAAACTCCAACTCGGCGCCGCCCTGATACAGCGCACCGAACAGGATGGCGGCGATCAGCACGCCCACGGGGTGCGACCGCCCCATCAGCGCCACGGCGATGCCGACAAACCCGGCGCCCAGAACATTTTCCTGCAACAGACGCTGCGCCTCGCCCTGCACGGCGTTCACCGCCATCAAACCGGCCAGCGCGCCGGAAATCAGCATGGTCACCATGATGATGCGAAACGGGGAAATTCCGGCATAGATCGCCGCCGGTTCGCTGTGGCCATAGGCCCGGATCTCATAGCCCAGGCGGGTGCGCCACAGCAGAACCCAGACCAGATAACACGCCACCAGCCCCAAAAGGAACGATACGTTCAGCGGCGAGCGGGCAAAGGAAATGCCGAACGCGCCGAACAGATCGCGCGCACTGGGCAGGAACGTGCCCGCCGGAAACCGCGCGCTTTCGGGGGCCATGCCCGGGGCCTTCAGCGCGCTGACCAACAGATAGACCAACAGCGCCGAAGCGATGAAATTGAACATGATCGTGGTGATCACGATATGGCTGCCGCGCCGGGCCTGCAAATAGGCCGGAACCGCCGCCCAGGCCGCCCCAAACACCGCACCGCCCAGAATGGTGAACGGCAATGCCACCGTCCAGTGCGGCCACGGCAGGGACAGCGCCACCAGCGCCACACCCAGCGCGCCCAGCTGCGCCTGCCCCTCGCCACCGATGTTGAACAGCCGCGCATGGAACGCAACCGCCACCGCCAGCCCGGTAAAGATGAAATTCGTGGCATAAAACAGCGTGTAGCCCCAACCATAGCTGCTGCCCACCGCACCGTTCACCATGATCTTCATGGCATTCACCGGGTCTTCACCGATCAACAGAACCACCAGCCCCGACACAAGCAGCGCCAGGAAAAGGTTGATCAGTGGAATAAGGACAACATCGGCCCAGCGTGGCAGGGTCATCACGCGCCTCCGGTCCGGGCAAGGTTGGCCACGATCTGCGGCAGGGGGGCGTTGGCGTTGGTGTCGGTGATGCCGGCCATCAACAGCCCCAATTCCCGCTCGTTCGTCTCCGTCGGCAGGCGTTCGCCCATGATTTGCCCGTCGAACATCACCGCGATGCGATCTGACAGCGCCAGGATTTCGTCCAGTTCGACCGACACCAGCAGCACCGCCTTGCCGGCGTCGCGCAGGGCGATGATCTGGTGGTGGATGAATTCGATCGCGCCGATGTCGACACCGCGGGTCGGCTGACCGACCAGCAACAGGTCGGGGTTGCGCTCCAACTCGCGGGCGATAACGATCTTTTGCTGGTTTCCGCCCGAGAAATTTCGGGCAGTTTGCCAACAGTCGGCGGGACGCACATCGTATTTGGCAATCTTCACCTCGGTATCGCGGCGCAGCGCGTCATTGTCCATCAAAACGCCGTGGTTATAGGCCGGATCGTCCTGATAGCCGAACCCGACGTTTTCCCAGGCATAAAAATCCAGGATCAACCCCTGACGGTGGCGATCCTCGGGCACATGGGCAATGCCGCGCGCGCGGCGGGTGCGGGCATCCGACAGTTTGCCTGTCAGGTCAATCTCTTGGCCGTTCATCGTGATGCGGCCGGTGCCCGTGCGGATGCCGCCCAGCACCTCAAGCAACTCGGATTGGCCGTTACCGGCCACCCCGGCAATGCCCAGGATTTCGCCCGCCCGCACACTCAGGCTGATGCCTTTCACCCGCTCGACGCCCTGATCGTCCTTCACACGCAGGTTTTCGACCGACAGCACGGTGTCGCTGGGCCGCGCCCTGCCTTTATCGACCTGCAACAGCACCTTGCGCCCCACCATCAACTCGGCCAGTTGTGCGGGGCTTGTTTCTGCGGTCTTGACCGTCGCGGTCATTTCGCCGCGGCGCATGACCGATACGGTTTCGGTCACCTCCATGATCTCGCGCAGCTTGTGAGTGATCAGGATGATGGTCTTGCCCTGTGCCTTCAACCCTTTGAGGATGCGGAACAGGTGGTCGGCCTCGGCCGGCGTCAGCACGCCGGTGGGTTCGTCCAGGATCAGGATGTCGGCCTGCCGGTACAGCGCCTTGAGGATTTCGACACGCTGCTGCATCCCGACGCCAATGTCCTGGATCAGGGCGTCTGGATCGACGCTCAGCTCATATTCGGCGGCCAGTTCGGTCAGCAATTTGCGCGCCTTGGCCAAGCTGGGGGTCAGCCGCGCGCCGTCTTCCGCCCCCAGAACCACGTTTTCCAAAACCGTGAAATTCTCGACCAGCTTGAAATGCTGGAACACCATGCCGATGCCCGCTGCAATCGCGGCCTGGCTGTCGGGGATCGCCGTCTTGCGCCCGGCAATGAAGATTTCGCCAGCGTCTGCCTTGTAGAACCCGTAAAGGATACTCATCAGCGTGGATTTGCCCGCACCGTTTTCACCGATGACCCCATGGATCGTGCCGGGCATGACGCGGATGTTGATGTTCTTGTTCGCCTGAACCGGGCCAAAGGCCTTTGATATGCCTTTCAGCTCAATGGCCGGTTCAATGGCGGGGGCGGCCGCATCGGGCCGCCCCTTTCCTGTGTCAGGTGCCA
>JAACVA010000019.1:740-7198 GCA_009992615.1 Rhodobacterales bacterium | reverse complement strand
GTTGTATAGTCGTGCACGGTGATTTCGCCAGACAGGATCCTGGCCTTGGCCTCTTCCACGGCGGCCTGCATTTCTGCCGTCACCAGTGCGGCGTTGTTCTCGTCCATCGCATAGCCGACGCCATCATTGGCCAGACCCAGGGCATTGATGCCGGGGGTGAACCCTTCGGTGCCCTTGCTGAACACGCTGTATACGGCGTTGTCCACGCGCTTCATCATCGAGGTGAGGACCGAACCGGGGTGCAGGTAATTCTGGTTTGAATCCACACCGATCGACAGGATGCCTTCGTCCTTGGCGGCCTGCAATACGCCCACGCCTGTGCCCCCGGCGGCGGCATACACGACGTCAGACCCCTGCGCGATCTGCGCCTTGGTCAATTCGGCGCCTTTCACCGGGTCGTTCCAGGCCGACGCCGTGGTGCCGGTCATGTTCTGGATCACGGTAACGTCAGGGTTCGCCGCCTTTGCGCCCTGGACATAGCCGCAGGCAAACTTGCGGATCAGCGGCACATCCATGCCGCCGATGAAGGAAACAGTGCCGGTCTTGGACGCCAGCGCGGCCAACATACCGACAAGGTATGATCCTTCATGTTCTGTGAACACAATGGATTGAACGTTTGGCTGATCCACCACCATGTCGACGATGGTAAAGTTCACATCGGGATAATCCGGCGCGACTTTTTCAAGGGTCGAGGCATTGGCAAAGCCGAGAACGACAATCGGGTTGGCGCCCCGCTCGGCCATGCGGCGCATTGTCTGTTCGCGCTGCGCCTCTGACTGAAGTTCCGTCTCGATATAGTCGCCACCGGTTTCCGCGACCCATTTCTGGGCTCCGTTGAAGGCCGATTCGTTGAACGACTTGTCGAATTTGCCGCCCAGATCAATGATCAGGCCCGGCTCGGCCAGCGCGGCACCGGCTGTCAGCGCAAGACCAGCGGTCGCGCCGAGAAATCTTTTCATGAGGGTCATCGAATTCTCCCAAGGTTTTGAAGTGCGGCGCGGGGTTGGCCCCGTCACCGAGAGTTTCTCGGCTGTCACAGCCGGATCATGTCGGATTAAGGCCGCAGCCGGCGCAAGGGGTCAACAGGTTTTTCAGGTGTCGCGCCGCATCAAACGCCGTTTGCCGATCTTTTGCGCAACGGCCCCCAGCCTCAGCCCGCGCCCAACCATCGCACCATCACCAGGGCATCCACCGCCGCCCCGTTTGCGCCGGTGTAATAGCCGCGTCGTGTGCCCGCGGTGGTGTATCCGGCGGCGTCATAAAGGGCGCGCGCGGGCGCATTGTCCGCCGCGACTTCGAGAAAGGCGCGGGCGGCGCCGCACGCGGCGGCCCGGTGGTGAAACGCGGCCAGATGCGCGCGGGCCAGCCCGAGGCGGCGGTGATCCGGGTGCGTGGCCAGGGTCAGCAGTTCCGCCTCGTCCAGGGTGACACGGCCCAGGGCAAAGGCGTGCGGCACAATATCGGTGGCAAAGGTGCCGGGCAGGGCCAGCAGGGCGGCGAATTCGCCACCGCTCCACGGGCGGGGGGTGGACATCGCGGCGGCGTGGATCGCCGCCATCTCCGCAGGCGTCACGGCAGGATCACCGGCGCCGGATCGCGCGGCGGCGCGGCGTCGGGCGCGCGGACATACAAGGGCGCGGGGCGCTCCTGCGGCACGGCCCACCGCCCGGCGGCTATGCTGGCGATCAGCCCGGCGGCCAAGGGCCAGGGCAAGGCCGCCTCGCGAAACGCCACCGGCCTGTGCTGCACCTGTTCGAGCCGCCGGGCGATCAGGCCCGCGCCATGCCCCAGAACAACGGTCTGCGCCGGATCGCTCAGTCGTGGCAGCGCCGCCCCGGCATCGTCATCGGACCAGGACAGTGGGGCGCCGGCCCGCTGTCCGTCGAGCAATTCTTGCAGATACCACCCGCTGCGGTGCGGCAGGGCGATCAGATGCCGCATCTCGCCGGGCCGGGCTGCGGCCCGGTGCAGGATCTCGAAACCCGACACGCCGATGGCCGGCACCCCCAGCGACAGGGCCAGCCCCCGCGCCGCCGAAACGGCAATGCGGATGCCGGTGAAATTGCCCGGCCCGGTGCCCACGCCGATGCCGTCCAGATCGCCCCAGACCGCCCCATGATCCGCCAGCACCTGTGCCAACAGGCCCAACAGCCGTTCGCCCTGTCCTTTGTCCATCGTCTCAAAACGCTCGGCCATGGTGCGCCCGCCACACAGCAAAGCGGCCGCGCAATGCGCGGCCGATGTGTCAAACGCCAGGATCAGAGGGTCAGACGGCAACAGGCCGCACCTCGACCACCTCGGGGATATAGTGGCGCAGCAGGTTTTCGATGCCCATCTTCAGGGTCAGAGTTGAAGACGGACAACCGGCACAGGCGCCTTGCATGTGCAGATAGACGATGCCGCGGTCAAAGCCGTGAAAGGTGATGTCGCCGCCATCCTGGGCAACTGCGGGGCGCACACGGCTGTCCAGCAATTCCTTGATCTGGCTGACAATGGCGCTGTCAGGGCCGTCATGGGCGGCGTGGCCGCCGGCCTGCGCCTCGCCCTCGATTGCCGGGGCGCCGGATTGGAAATGCTCCATGATCGCGCCCAGGATCGCAGGCTTGATATGGTCCCATTCGGCATCGTCTGCCTTGGTCACGGTCACGAAATCATTGCCCAGAAACACTGCCGTCGTCCCTGCAACGGCGAAAATGCGCCGCGCAAGCGGTGAGGTGGCGCCGCTGTCTGCGGTCGGGAAATCGGCGGTGCCCATATCCAGAACGGTCTGGCCGGGCAGGAATTTCAGCGTCGCGGGATTGGGGGTGGATTCGGTCTGGATAAACATGGGGCAGGCCTTTCAGGTTGTATAACATATGCTGGTGCAGCCGGCCAATGTCAATAATCTGGAACGATTCTAAGCTTTGGCGGCGGCTGGAAGGGCACCAGCCCTCAGGTGACCGCTTCAAGCCGCTCCTTGCTCAGTTCCCCCGGCACGATGGTGATCGGCACAGGCAGTGACCCGGCCGAGCGGGTCAGCGCCGTGACCAGGGGGCCGGGGCTGCCTTTGTCGGTGCCCGCACCCAGAACGAGAACTCCCACATCGGGGTCTTCATGGATCAGCGCGAGGATCTCGGGCACCACCTCGCCCTCGCGGATCACCAGTTGCGGATCAATCCCCTTGCGGTCGCGCATCCACTTGGCGAAAACCTCGAAGTGAACTTCGATCCTTTCACGCGCCTCTGCGCGCATGATGTCGGCAACGCCGATCCAGTGGTTGAATTCTTCTGGCGGGATCACCGCCAAAATCTCGACTCCGCCGCCAGTCTTGGCCGCGCGCATTGCGGCAAACCGCATGGCATTCAGACATTCGCGGCTGTCATCGAGGATCACAAGAAACTTGCGCATCTGGGTATTCCTTTGGTTCACGCGTGCGATGATGCCCTGCGGCGCGGGCGCTGGCAACTGCCGTCTCAGGGGCGCACGGCCCGTCGCAGCAGCGCAAGCAACAGTGCCGCGACCTGCCCCGCCAGGGCCGCCAACAGCGCCAGCGTGCCCAAGGCAAGATCGCTCAGGCGCAGGGTGGCGCGAAATGCCCGCGCCTTGCCCAGCAGGTGCAGCGTGCCGCGGGTCTGCGGGCCGCTGGCGCGCGCCAGTCGGGCCAGGCTTGCGGCGTCCTCGGCGCTGTCGACTTGGCGCAGCAGGGCGATGGTGTCAGCCGGTGAGGTGTGGCGCGCGACCGCGCCCAGATCTCCGGCGATCCGCCCGAGACGGGCCAGCTTGGCGGTGTCGGCCGCCTCGGCCAGCGGCACACGGCCGGCAATATAGGCGGGCAGGGCACGCATATCGGTGATCGCATCGGCGTTGCGCGCCAGGGTGTCAGTGAGGCCGGGGGTCAGCCGCCCTGACCGGCGCGCCAGGCGCAGGGCCGTCGCCCCTGCCTTGATCGTCGCGCTGCCCCCGGCGGTAACCAGAACGGCACCGCTGGCCAACAACCCGGCCAGCGCCAGACCCAGATCGATTCTGTCCACCTCAGCGCCTGTCGCCTGGGCCGCCGCGGCCCGGCGCAGGGCGTTCAGATCGCCCAGCGGCGTGATTTCCACCGGCAGGGCGCAGGTGGCGATTTGGGCGACGGTGGCACAGGCGGAGATGTCCCAGGCGCAGGCGGCACAATCGGTCAGGCGGCGGCTGGGGGTTTCGGCGGCCTCGGCCTGAGCCTGCGCGCGTTCCAGCAGGGGGCGCGGCAGGGTGATGCCCCGTGCCGCCGCCGCGTCAAGCGCGATCAACAGCCGGTCCATGTCGTCGTCGGCAAGGGCCTGTTCCACTTCGTCGACCAGCCGTGTTGGCGTGGCCATCCGCGTCAGATGCCGGGCAAGAACGGCCTGGGTGTCGGCCAACCCGCGTTCAACCAGAGGTGCGGCAAAGGGGTTTTGCGCCAGCGCCCAAAGGCTGGCGCCGCCCGTGGCAAGGGTGGCAAGGGTCAGCGCGCGAAAGGCCAGGCGGCGCAGCACGGCTCAGGCGGACAAGGCCCAGTCCCAATACATCTCGCGCACCCGGCGCGCCATCGGACCAACCTGATACAGCCGGTCCTCAAAGGCGGTAACGGGGGTGACCTTGGACATGTTGCCGGTCAGGAAAACCTCGTCCGCTTGTTCGAAATCTGCAAAGGACAATACGGTTTCGTGCACTTTCACGCCATCGATTGTCAGATTCTTGATATGGCGCGCGCGGGTAATTCCGGCCAGAAAGGTGCCGTTTGGGATCGGGGTGAACACCTCGCCATCCTTGACCATGAACACGTTGGTGGTGGCGGTTTCGGCAACATTGCCCATTGCATCGGCCACAAGGGCATTGCCGAAGCCGCGCCTCTGCGCCTCGGCCAACATGCGGGCGTTGTTGGGATAAAGGCAGCCGGCCTTGGCATTCACCACGGCGTTTTCCAGCACGGGGCGGCGGAACCGCGTGGTGCACAGTGTGGTGCTGGCCCCCGGTTGCGCCATCGGGATCTGTTCCAGACAGACACAGAACCCGGTGCCCTCAGCCGCCGGAACGATGGCAGAGAAACCGCTTTGGGTCGCCCAGTACATCGGCCGGATATAGACGGCGGCGTCGCGGGGATACCGCGCCAGCCCCTCGCGCACGATCTGCACCATGTCGGCCACTGAAACAGTGGGCGTGACCATCAGCGCCGCCGCGCTGCGATTCACCCGGGCGCAATGCGCCTCAAGGTCGGGGGCGACGCCATCGAAATACCGCGCGCCGTCAAACACGCTGCTGCCCAGCCACGATCCGTGGTCGGCGGCCTTCATCACGGCGATGTCTCCGTCGTGCCAGCGGCCCTCGAAATAGGTGCGGATATCTGTGCCTGTGGCCATGGCTGCCTCCTGTTTTACAGACCTGTTAAAGCATTGGTTTAGGGCGGGGTCCAGCCGTGTCAGGCGGCGGCGCGGGCGGTTGGCGCGGATGCCTCCGGCGGGAGTATTTTGGCAAAGAAGAAGCGGCGGGTTTTTGTGCCGAAAATACGCGTGCCCCGGTTGGCCATCCTTCGGTGGCAGAGCTGTGGTTCACGCTGGCCAATGCGCAGGGATCAACCCGGGTGGCGGATGAACGGGGTGTGGCTGGGGGCGTCGATGCGCAGACGGCCTTCGTCGTCAAAATCGTGATCCGGGTTGAAGGGCATTGCCGGACGGTGCGCCCAGTTGGCCAGCAGGCCGAAGTGATCGGCCAGGGTTTTGGCGAGGCGGGATTCCAGAGCGATGCGCCGGGCGCCTGTGTGATAGCCATGTACGCCATGCACCGCGACGGGCTGTTTCACCGTGGCACCGACATAGCGCAGGGTTTGCGCCAGCGGCCACAGCAGCAGCCGCCAGTCGCCTTCGCGCCCGTCCGGGCCGCTTTCCACAGCGTCGCCGCCTGTGGTGATGCAGAACAACACCTCAAGCCGGGACAGGCGCCCGGTGTCGAATCGGTGGGCGGTGTCGTGCAGATGGCCATGGGCCAGCACCCGGTCACACCAGCCCTTGACCATGGCCGGGGGCGCGAACCACCACATGGGAAAATGCAGGATCAGCCGGTCGGCGCGGGCGAGTTGGGCGATTTGCCCCGCCACATCCGGGGGCGGGGCGTTGTTTTCCTGAGCCTTCAACGGGTCGAACGGGGTAGGTGGCTTGGCATAGTGGCCGGCGCATTCGGCCGGGTCGAAGCCGCTGGCGTAAAGGTCACTGAACAATACGTCGTGGCCCAAAGCGCGGGCAGCATCGACGCTGGACCGGGCCCAGGCGCCGTTGAACGATGCGGGTTCGGGATGCGCGAGGAGGACAAGAGTGGTGGGCACGCCCTAGCGCACCAGCCCGACGATGCGATAGGTTTCGGCCAGGATCGGCGCGGCGATGTCGCGCGCACGTTCGGCGCCGCGGGCCAGAATCGCGTCGAGCTGGGCGGTGTCCTGCATCAGCCGGGCCATTTCGCCCGAAATAGGC
>JAACVA010000019.1:0-717 GCA_009992615.1 Rhodobacterales bacterium | reverse complement strand
GGCCAGCGCCGGTTTGAACGAGCTGAACGGCTGACCGGCGACCTGGGCCATCGCCCGTTCGGCTGTGATGTCGGACAGGGCGGCGTAGATGTTGATCAGGTTGCGGGCATCGGGGCGGTCGGCCAGACCGTCCAGCGTTTCGGGCAGCGGTTCCGGGTCGGTCTTGGCCTTGCGGATCTTCCTGGCGATGGTGTCGGCGTCGTCGGTCATGTTGATGCGACTCGCATCCGAGGCGTCGGACTTGCTCATCTTCTTGGTGCCGTCGCGCAGGGACATGACGCGGGTCGCGGCGCCTTCGATCACCGGTTCGGTCATCGGAAAGAAGTCGACGCCGTAGTCGTTGTTGAATTTGGCGGCGATGTCACGGGTCAGCTCAAGGTGCTGTTTCTGGTCCTCGCCCACCGGCACATGGGTGGCATGGTACAGCAGGATGTCGGCGGCCATCAGTGCGGGATAGGCGAACAGCCCGAGCGAGGCGTTTTGCGCGTTCTTGCCGGCCTTGTCCTTCCACTGGGTCATCCGCTGCATCCAGCCCATGCGCGCCACGGTGTTGAATATCCAGGCCAGTTGCGCGTGTTCCGGCACCTGCGACTGGTTGATCAGCACCGAACGCTCGGGGTCGATGCCGCTGGCGATGAAACCCGCGCAGAGTTCGCGGGTGTTCTTCGCCAGGGTGGCAGGGTCTTGCCAGACGGTGATGGCGTGGAGATCGACCAT
>JAACVA010000018.1 GCA_009992615.1 Rhodobacterales bacterium | reverse complement strand
CTATGGCGCGCGGGCCGATGCGCTGCGCGATTGCGCGCGTTTCGTGGTCGAGCGGGATCGCTGAACCTATCTACGGGTTTTGCAAGGAAGGCGCAGGGGCCGTCGGGCCTCTGTCGGGAAGGATATGCCATGGCCGAGACACCTTTGACACCGTTGCTGGACCGGGTGGCGGGCCCCGCTGATTTGCGCGGGATGAGTGACGCCGATCTGAAACGTCTGGCGGGCGAGGTGCGGGCCGAGGTGATTTACGCCGTCAGCCAGACCGGTGGGCATTTGGGCGCCGGGCTGGGGGTGGTTGAACTGACCGTGGCGCTGCACGCGGTGTTCGACACGCCGCGCGACCGGCTGATCTGGGATGTGAGCCACCAGAGCTATCCCCACAAGGTGCTGACCGGGCGGCGCCACCGGATGCTGACCCTGCGCCAGAAGGGCGGGCTGAGCGGATTTACCAAGCGCAGCGAGTCGGATTATGATCCCTTCGGTGCAGCCCATTCCAGCACCTCGATTTCGGCGGCACTGGGCTTTGCCGTGGCGCGGGATCTGGGGGGGCGGGTGGACCCGCCGCTGGGCGATGCAATTGCGGTGATCGGCGACGGGGCGATGTCGGCCGGCATGGCTTATGAGGCGATGAACAACGCCGGGCATCTGGGCAAACGGCTGTTTGTTGTTCTGAACGACAACGAGATGAGCATTGCCCCCCCGGTGGGCGCGATGAGCAGTTATCTGTCACGGCTGTATGCCGGCGCGCCGTTTCAGGAGCTGTCGGCGCTGGCCAAGGGGGCCGTTTCGTTCCTGCCCGCGCCGTTTCAGGAAGGCGCGAAGCGGGCGCGCGATGTGGTCAAGGGCCTGACCGTGGGTGGGACGCTGTTTGAGCAGCTTGGCTTCTCCTACATCGGGCCGATTGACGGCCATGACATGGCGCAGCTTCTGCCGGTTTTGCGCACGGTGCGCGATCGGGCGACGGGGCCGGTTCTGATCCATGTGATCACCCAGAAGGGCAAGGGATATGCCCCCGCCGAGGCGGCGGCGGACAAGGGCCATGGGGTGGGCAAGTTCGATCTGGTCACCGGCGCCCAAGCCAAGACGAAAAGCAATGCGCCTTCGTACACTTCGGTGTTTTCCAGGGCGCTGCTGGCCCATGCGTCCGAAGATGACCGGATCGTCGCGGTGACGGCCGCCATGCCCGATGGCACCGGTCTGGGCCTGTTTGCCGAACGCTATCCCAGCCGGTGCTTTGACGTGGGGATCGCCGAACAGCATGGCGTGACCTTCTGCGCCGGGTTGGCAGCAGCCGGGATGAAGCCGTTTTGCGCGATATATTCGACATTCCTGCAACGCGGGTACGATCAGGTGGTGCATGACGTGGCGATTCAGCGGTTGCCGGTGCGCTTTGCGATTGACCGGGCGGGGCTGGTCGGGGCCGATGGAGCCACTCACGCCGGGGCGTTCGATGTGGCGTTTCTGGCCAATCTGCCCGGTTTTGTGGTCATGGCGGCGGCGGACGAGGCCGAGCTGATGCATATGGTGGCCACCGCTGTCGCCCATGATGCCGGGCCCATCGCATTTCGCTATCCGCGGGGCGAAGGCGTTGGGGTGGATCTGCCTGCCAAGGGGGTGGCGCTGGAAATCGGAAAAGGGCGTGTTTTGCGGCAGGGGTCCGGCGTGGCGCTGTTGTCGTTCGGAACGCGGCTGGCCGAGGTCGAAGCCGCGTGCGACCTGTTGGCGGCCCACGGTATCACGCCCACCGTGGCCGATGCGCGGTTTGCCAAGCCGCTGGACCGCGAGATGATCCTGGCCCTTGCCCGCGACCATGCCGCGCTGATCACCATCGAAGAGGGGGCGGTGGGCGGGTTCGGATCGCATGTTGCACATCTGTTGGCCGAGGAAGGGGTGTTCGACACGGGGCTGAAATACCGATCGATGGTTCTGCCTGATGTGTTTATTGATCAGGCGTCGCCGGCAGACATGTATGCCGTGGCCGGCCTGAACGCCGCCGATATTGTGGCCCGGGTTCTGTCGGTGGTGTGATCGTTCGGGGGCAAATGCATCTGGCGGTGCCTTGCACCCTGTTTCGAGCGGGCCGGCGGCGTCCTTCACAACGCCGCGATAAACGGCTATCCGGGGTGCGCCCGTCGGGGGCTGGCCAGACCAACAGGATCACCATGCGGATCGCTTCTTTTTTCTCGCTTATGGCATTTCTCGTCCTTGGGGCCTGTGCCGTGCCGCCGCCAGCGGCCTCTTTGGCTGTGGACCCCCGCGAAATCGCGGCGCTGGAGGTGGCGTTGCGGGCCTTGGGCGCGGATGTTGATCCGCAAGAGGCGGCGCGCGCCGCGCGGATTGCGCATGAATATCCGCGTTATCTGGCGGTGCAATACCAGATCAGCGATCCGCCGCTGATCCATAACACCAAGGTCAACCTCGGGCTGCGCAGTCGCGGTTTGTGCTGGCACTGGGCCAAGGACATGGAAATCCGGATGCGGCAGGAGGGGTTTCAAACCCTTGAAATGCATCAGGCCGTTGCCAACACCGACAGGCCATTCCGGTTGCAACACAGTACCCTTGTCATCAGTCGTCGCGGCGATGGCCCGTTCGAGGGCATCGTGCTGGACCCGTGGCGCAACGGGGGGCTGCTGTTCTGGGCACCGATGCGGGCCGACCCCGATTATGTCTGGCGCCCGCGCCGCGAGGTTTACGCCAAAGGATGACGTTCATCGCGCCGTGGATGCAAATCTGACAGGCCCAAACGGGTGGAATTTGGAGTGGGCGGTTTGGAATTTCCTTGCCTCGCAACGGCACGGTATTGGGTGCCAGACGTTGGAAAAGACACATGATGGTCAAGGTTTTTCCATTTGGTAAATGATTTTCCGTGATTTGGGTGTGTGATCTTGGTATGTGATGCTGAGAGCACCCATCGTAGCAACCGATTGCGGACACCATCGGCAATGTCCGGTGGTGCATTTGATAGTATGACTTTTGAAAGTTGAGGAGCCTAGATGCGACGTAAAGTGACAAAGGCAATTTTCCCTGTGGCAGGCATGGGAACGCGGTTCTTGCCGGCCACCAAAGCCGTGCCGAAAGAGATCATGACCCTGGTCGACCGGCCGTTGATCCAATACGCCATCGACGAGGCCCGCGCGGCCGGGATCCGCGAATTCATCTTTGTCACTTCGCGCGGCAAATCCGCGCTTGAGGATTACTTCGATCACGCGCCCGAGCTTGAGTCCGCTCTGCGCAAGAAGGGCAAGACAGAGCTTTTAGAGGTGTTGAAAGACACCAATATGGACAGCGGTGCCATCGCCTATATCCGGCAACACAAGGCCCTGGGCCTTGGCCATGCCGTGTGGTGCGCACGGCGGTTGATCGGCGATGAACCCTTTGCGGTGATCCTGCCAGATGACGTGATCGCGGCGGAAAAGCCCTGTCTGCAACAGATGGTCGAAGCCTATCAGGAAACCGGTGGCAACATGGTGGCGGCCATGGAGGTTCCTCCTGAAAAAGCATCGTCCTATGGCCTGTTGGATGTGGAAGAGGAAATGGGGTCTTTGGTGCGGGTCCGGGGCATGGTCGAAAAACCCAAGCCCGAGGATGCGCCCAGCAATCTTGCAGTGATCGGCCGCTATATCCTGACCCCGAAGATCATGAACAACCTGAACAAGATGAAATCCGGGGCCGGTGGTGAAATTCAGCTGACCGATGCGATCGCACAGGAAATCGGCGGTGCAGACGGGGTTTACGGCCTGCGGTTTCGTGGTCAGCGGTTTGACTGCGGCTCAAAGGCCGGTTTTCTTCAGGCCACTGTGTCGTTCGGCATGTCGCGCCCTGATCTGCGGGACGAATTCACCAGCTATCTGCATGAAATCGTATGCACGCAGAAGGCGGCGCAATAGGGCCTATCATCATGGACAAGCGGGTTTTGGTGACCGGCGGTGCGGGTTATATCGGTTCGCACGCCTGCAAGACGCTTGCGCGGTCTGGTTATGTTCCGGTTTGTTTCGACAATCTGACCACCGGTTGGGAACAGGCCGTGAAGTTTGGCCCGCTTGAGCAGGGCGATCTGTTGGACAGGCCCCGGTTGGACGCGGTGTTTGCCGCGCACCAACCTGTGGCGGTGATGCATTTTGCCGCCTATTCCGATGTGGGCGAATCCATGCGCGATCCGGGCAAATACTGGCGCAACAACGTCGCGGGTTCGTTGAATCTGATCGAGGCGGCGGTGGCGGCGGGGTGTCTCGACTTTGTGTTTTCGTCGACCTGCGCCACCTATGGCGAACAGGATGGCGTGACGCTGGACGAAACCTGCCCGCAGGCGCCGATCAACGCCTATGGCGCAAGCAAGCGTGCGATCGAGGACATGCTGCGCGATTTTTCGGCCTGTTATGGGCTGAACCATGTGATTTTTCGTTATTTCAACGTGGCGGGGGCCGATCCCGATGGCGAGGTGGGCGAGTGGCATCAACCTGAAACCCATCTGATTCCGCTGATGTTGCAGGCCATACAGGGCAAGCGCGCGGCGCTGACCGTGCATGGTACGGATTACGCCACGCCCGATGGCACCTGCATCCGCGACTATGTGCATGTGTGCGATCTGGTTGAGGCTCATGTGCTGGGCCTGCAATGGCTTGAGGCGGGCAAGGGCAACCGGGTGTTCAACCTGGGCACGGGCCATGGGTTTTCGGTGCGTCAGGTGATTGAACATTCGGCCCTCGTGACCAACCGGGCGGTGCCTGTGGTTGATGGCCCGCGCCGCCCCGGCGATGCGACTGCACTGGTGTCGGGCAGCACACGGGCCGAGGCCGAACTGGGCTGGTCGCCCAAGCGATCGAACCTTGAAACAATGATTGCCGATGCCTGGCGGTGGCACCAATCGGATGGGCATGGCGCCTGACCCGCACCACGGCGCAGCCTGGCGCGCCTGGCGCGCCTGGCGGCTGCGGTGGAAACGCCGCTATCTTCTGGGCCGGGCCGTGCGAAAGCGGGGGCAGCTCAGGGCGGTGACAGATCGGACAGCGAAGGTCGGGCCGGGTCAGATCCTGTGTTTTTGCACGCTGCGAAATGAGGCGTTGCGCCTGCCATTCTGGGTGGATCATCACCGCAAACTGGGGGTGGATCATTTCCTGTTCGTGGACAATGACAGCACCGATGGCACCGCCGAGCTGTTGGCTGCGCTGCCCGATGCATCGGTCTGGCACACGCGGGACAGTTACCGCAGATCGCGTTTTGGCATGGATTGGTTGGGTTGGTTGCAGTTGCGCCACGGTCACGGCCACTGGTGCCTGACGCTGGATGCCGACGAATTGCTGGTCCTGCCGCATTTTGGGCAAGCGCGCCTGCCTGATCTCACCCGTTGGTTGGAGCGTCAAGGCTGGGTCAACTTCCGCGCCCTGATGATTGATCTGTACCCGCAAGGCCCGCTGCGAGAGGCGCCTTACCGGGCCGGGCAGAACCCCATCGAGGCGATTCCGTTTTTTGATGCCGACAATTACACGCACCACCCGCGCCCCGAATTGCAGACGCTGCTGGCCCGGGGCGGGGTGCGGGCGCGGCATTTCTTTGCTACGGCGCCGCACCGCGCGCCGACGATGAACAAGACACCGCTGGTGAAATGGAACCGACGATTTGCCTATCTGGATTCCACCCATTCGCTGTTGCCGCCGCCGCTGAACCGGTCTTTTCCAGAACCGGGGTTCGACCGGCCCACCGGTGCGCTGCTGCACACCAAGTTCCTGAATACCATTGTCGAGAAATCGGCCGAGGAAAAACAGCGCAAACAACATTTCTCGAATTCGGCGCTGTACAACGATTATTACGATGGTCTGATCGCCAACCCCGATCTCTGGACGCCCGGCGCGCACCGCTTTGAAAGCTGGCAACAGCTTGAATCGCTTGGGTTGATGACGCGGGGGGCTTGGCATTCGGTTGATTAGGCGAATCACTTGCAGTAGGTTGTCGCAAAAGGTGGGGCACGGTCGAAACCACGGTTAACCGGGCGTTCACCGACCGGGCGCTATGGCTGGTCTGGTGGGGTGGGGCAAGGATTTGTCGTGGGCATTGTTGGGTCATATGGGCTGAGATGGCGGCGACGGCACAGCCTGTTCCGGGCCTGGCGCAAGCGGCGCGAATTGCGGCCTGTGCAAGACCGCACCGGGGCCATCCGCCCGAAACATATCCTGTTGTTTTCAACGCTGCGCAACGAACGGGTGCGTCTGCCGTATTTTCTGAAATATTACCGAGATTTGGGAATTGAGCATTTTCTGATCGTCGATAACGGTTCAACCGATGGTGGCGGTGCCTACCTCGCGGCGCAACCCGATGTGTCGCTTTGGCACAGCCAAGGCAGTTATCGCGCGTCACGCTTTGGTGTGGATTGGATGAATCTGCTGTTGTCGCGCCATGGGCACAAACACTGGTGTCTGAGCGTGGATGTCGATGAGTTCTTTGTCTATCCGTTCTGCGACACGCGCCCGATCGCCGCACTGACCGATTGGCTGGACGCCTCGACCGTGAAAAGTTTCGGCGCGATGATGCTGGATATGTACCCGAAGGGCCCGCTGTCATCGCAAACCTACGCCGAGGGGCAGAACCCTATCGAGATCGCCAATTGGTTCGATGCAGGCAACTATGCCATCAGCAAAAACGCCGCCATGGGCAATCTGTGGATTCAGGGTGGCCCGCGGTCACGGGTGTTTTTGCCGGGCCATCCAAAGCAGGCCCCGGCATTGAACAAGACGCCATTGGTGCGGTGGGATCGCCGCTATGCCTATGTCAGTTCCACCCACATGTTGCTGCCCCGGGGCTTGAACAAAGTGTATGACGAAGATGGCGGGGAAAAGACCTCGGGCATCCTGCTGCACACCAAATTTCTGGATACTCTGGGCAGCAAGGCGCAGGAAGAATTGGATCGCCGCGAACATTTCGCGAATGGCGCGGAATACAAGGCCTATCACGCCAAGCTGCGCGAAGAAGACCCCGATCTGTGGTGCAAATTCAGCGAAAAATACATCAACTGGCGGCAACTGGAAATTCTGGGGCTCATGTCCAAGGGCAACTGGGCATGAGTGTGGGATTTGTCATGTTGTGCCACGAGGCGCTGGACCGCGCGGCACAGGTGGCGGGCCATTGGGCGCGCGCCGGATGCCCCGTTGTGATCCACGTCGATCAACGTGTGGCCAAGGCCCGCTATGACACATTGGTCAGCAACCTGGCCGCCTTTCCGCAGGTGCGGTTCTGCGGGCGGCACAGCTGCGAATGGGGCACCTGGTCACTGGTGGCGGCGTCGCAAACCGGGGCGGACATGATGCTGCGCGCCTTTCCCGAGGTGGGCCATGTTTTTCTGGCGTCGGGGTCGTGCCTGCCCCTGCGCCCGATGGCCGAGCTTTCGGCCTATCTTGCCGCGCGGCCGCAGACGAATTTCATCGAAAGCGTGACGACACAGGATGTGCCCTGGACGGTGGGGGGGCTGGATCACGAACGCTTTACCCTGCGCTTTCCGTTTTCATGGAAGCGCCACCGCAAACTGTTTGATGCCTATGTCGATCTGCAACGCCGTCTGGGCCTGAAACGCCGCATTCCGGCGCAGATCGAACCACATATGGGGTCACAATGGTGGTGCCTGACCCGCGCGACGCTGTGCGCGATTTTGCAAAGCCCGCGCCGCGCCGAATTTGACAGCTATTTCAAACGGGTCTGGATCCCCGATGAAAGCTATTTCCAGACGCTGGTGCGGCTGTATTCGGATCGGGTGGAAAGCCGGTCTTTGACCTTGTCCAAGTTCGACTATCAGGGCAAACCGCACATCTTTTACAATGACCATCTGCAATTGCTGCGCCGATCCGATTGTTTCATGGCGCGCAAGATCTGGCCCCGCGCCGATCAGCTGTACGACAATTTTCTGGCCGACACCTTGGCCTGCGAAAACAGGGCCGAGCCGAACCCCGGCAAGATCGACCGGGTGTTTGCCAAGGCGATCGAGCGGCGTACGCGCGGCCGCGCGGGGCTGTACATGGCGTCGCGGTTTCCCAAGAACGGCTGGGAAAATGGCAAGACCTGTGCGCACTATTCGGTGTTTCAGGGCTTTGGCGATCTGTTTGAGGATTTCGAACCCTGGCTGCACAAGGCGACGGGCGCGCGGGTGCATGGGCATTTGTTTGCCCCAGAACGGGCCGAATTCACCGACAACCACAAGGTATACGCCGGGGCGCTGCCCGATACCGCCGCCTTGCGCGATTACAATCCGCGCGCCTTTCTGACCAATCTGATCTGGAACACCCGAGGCGAGCGGCAGTGTTTTCAGTTCGGCCCGCGTGATGCGCAGAAAATCGTTGATTTCCTCGCAGACGATGTGAACGCCCATATTTCAGTCATCACGGGCGCTTGGGCGGTGCCGCTGTTCCGGTCCAGCGGTGATTTTTGGGATCTGCGCCGCGCTGCCGCCCGGTTGCAACAGGTTGAGGCGCGGCAACTGGCCAAGCTGCGCCATATCCATACCAAGGCCCGCGTGCGGATCTGGACCATGGCCGATTTCGTCGATGCCCCGACCGAGCCTTTGCAGGCCATCATCGACGACATCGGCCCGCGCGCCAACCGTCGCCTGACCGCAGCGCCAAAGATGCGGGATTTGACAGGGTTTGGTCAGTTTCTGCAAAACCTCAAAAATCAGGGAATGCAGCCCTATCTTATGGGCGATTTTCCCAGCGGCGACACTGCTGACGCCTTTTCGCCCAAGCGGCGCAAACCCTATCAGGTGAGATCGAATGCCCCCCTTTGACAGTTTCATCCTGCTGGCCGAAATGCGCACCGGCTCGAACTTCCTTGAGGATACGCTGAACACCCTGCCGGGACTGCGCTGTTGGGGCGAGGCGTTCAACCCCAATTTTGTCGGCCACGCCGGGCAGACCGAACAGGCCGGTGTGACGATGGACCGGCGTGAGGCCGACCCGATGGCGCTGTTGCGCGCCATGAAGGACCGCACTGACGGCATCGCCGGTTTCCGGTTCTTTCACGATCATGATCCGCGGGTGCTGTCGCATTGTCTGGCCGATCCGCGTTGCGCCAAGGTGGTGCTGACACGCAATCCGCTGGACAGTTATGTGTCTCTGGAAATTGCCCGGCAAACCGGACAATGGCGGCTGGGTGACATGAAGAACGCCAAAACCGCGCGGATCACCTTTGATGCTGCCGCCTTTGCGCGCCACCTTTCGCGGGTGCAGACGTTTCAGCAGGATCTGATGCGGGGCTTGCAGGTGTCGGGGCAGACGGCATTTTACATCCGCTATGACGATATAAACGACATCGACATCCTCAACGGGCTGGCCGCATTTCTGGGGGTCGGCGCGCGGTTGGACGGCACCAGCGGCAAAACCAAGGTGCAAAACCCCGGCACCTTGCAGGACAAGGTAACGAATTACGAGGCGATGGTTGCCGCACTTGCGCATTTCGATCACTTTGATCTGGACCGCACCCCCAATTTCGAACAGCGGCGCGGGCCGAACATTCGTGGTCTTGTCACCGCCGCCGACAGCCCGTTGATTTACATGCCGATCAAGGGTGGCGCCGAGGGGCGGGTGATCCAATGGCTGACCGCGCTGGACGGCGCCGCGCCCACCAACCCGGAGATGGCACAGAAAGACCTGCGCAAGTGGAAGCGCCAGCATCCCGGTCATCGCAGCTTTACGGTGGTGCAGCACCCGGTTGCGCGGATTCACGCCACTTTTGCGCGCCATATCCTGCCCGTTGGCCCCGACAGTTCTGCCGACAGCTTTGCCGACCTGCGCGGCACCCTGCGCAATCGCTATAACGTGCCTTTGCCCGAGGACGGCATCACCGACACAGCGGGCCACCGCGCGGCATTTCTGGCGTTTCTGGGCTTTGTGAAGGGCAACCTTGGTGGACAGACCAGCATTCGCACCGATGCCTCCTGGGCCTCACAATCCATGGTGGTGCAGGGAATGGCGCAATTCATGTCGCCCGACATGATCCTGCGCGATTGTCAGTTGCACGCAGGCTTGCGTGCCTTGGCGGAACAGATCGGCAAGGGTGCGCCGCCGGTGCCCGCCGAAGAAGCGGGCCTGTTGCCCGACATCTATGATGATGCGATCGAGGATGCCGTTCGCGGCGCATATCAGCGCGATTACATGATGTTCGGCTTTCGCTCCTGGCGCTAAGGTTCAGGCGGCCTTGCTGGCGCTGTTTTCTGTCAGCATGGCGTGCAGAACTGCCGGGTCGTTGTTCGCCCGCAGTTTGGTGCACAGATCGGGGTCGCGCAGGGTGCGCGACACCAGCGCCAGCGCCTTGAGGTGTTCCACCCCGGCCGAGCTGGGCGCGAACAGCGCAAACACCAGATCCACGGGTTTTCGATCAGCCGAGTCGAAATCCATCGGCCGTTCGATCCGCAGAAACAGGCCGCACACCTTTTGGGCGTCGTCGATGCGGGCGTGGGGCAGGGCGATGCCGTGCCCCACTGCTGTGGGCCCCAAGCCTTCCCGCTCCAACAGCGCCTCGACGGTGCGGCTGGCTGACATTTTGTAAACGGTATGTGCCAATTCGCCCAATTCAACGAACAGACGCTTTTTGCTGCTTATCGCGCTGACCACCCGGATCGCCTCGGGACTTAGGATCGTGGAAATCTGCATAGGTTCCTTAATCAGGGACAGCCACTTGGGTCGCCCGCCCTTACTTTGCCGTTTTCGGATCGATCCACCCGATATTTCCGTCGTCCCGACGATACACGATGTTGATCCCGGCGTCCTGTTTGTCGTTGCGGAACACCAAAACCGGGGCGCCCGCCAGCTCCATCTGCATCACCGCTTCGCCGACACTCAGCTGCGGAATTGTTACTTCCATTTCGGCGATGATCATCGGCGCCAGGCTGTCAGGCTCGTCCATCTCATCGTCGGTTTGTGCGGCGAGGATATACGAGGACGCTCCGGAAAGTTCAACAGGCACCGGACGCTCTTTATAGTGATCCTTCAGGCGCCGTTTATACCGGCGCAGTTGTTTGCCCATCTTTTCCGTGGCGCTGTCGAAAGCGGCATAGATCTCGCCGGCCCGGCCGCGGGCCTGCACGGTCAGGCCGGTGGACAGATGCACGACAGATTCACAAACAAATTCATGGGCGTCCTTTGAAAACACCACCTGCGCGTCGGTTGGTCGCCCGGGATATTTTTCGATCATCTCGTTCAATTCGGTCTGCACATGGGTTTGCAGGGCTTCGCCAATGTCGAGCTGTTTGCCACTGATTTGATACTGCATCATGTCTCCTCGATTGCTGGAAATGTGGGCGGCTGCGGTCTGCGGCGACCGGGCCGTTCCCGTGCGAACACTGCTGACAATGAACAGACCAGCCAAGCGTGTTCCCGGGTCAAGGGACGCGTCCTGGGGCCGGTGAACGATGGTATCGTTTCTGTCATTACCCACATTTGGCGCCCGAATAGGCGGGTCTGTCAATGAAAACCGTCGCACCGCCGCTGGCGCGGTCAGGTCATGCGAAACCCCTCGCCAAGATAGACGCGGCGGACATTTTCATCGCGCACCACTTCTGCGCTGGTGCCGCTCATCATGACGATGCCGTCGTTCAGGATATAGGCGCGGTCGACGATGCTCAGGGTTTCGCGAACATTGTGATCGGTGATCAGGATACCGATGCCACGGTTTTTCAAATCGCCCACAAGGCTGCGAATGTCGGCCACCGCGATCGGATCCACCCCCGCAAATGGTTCGTCCAACAGAACATAGGATGGGTTGGCGGCCAGGCAGCGGGCGATTTCCACCCGCCGCCGTTCACCGCCAGACAAGGCCGGGGCGGGGGTGCGGCGCAGGTGGGCGATGGAAAATTCGTTCAGCAATTCCTCCAGCCGCTCGCGGCGCAGGATGCGATCAGCGGTGCTGATTTCAAGAATGGCCAAGATGTTGTCTTCCACGCTCATCCCGCGAAAGATCGACATTTCCTGCGGCAGATACCCGATGCCCAGCTTCGCGCGGCGGTACATCGGCAGGGCGGTCACATCGCGTCCGTCGATGATGACCTGCCCCCCCTCAGGCTGGACCAGTCCCGCGATACAGTAAAACACGGTGGTCTTGCCCGATCCGTTCGGCCCGAGCAGCGCGACGACCTCGCCCTGGGCCAGATCCAGAGAGACGTCGCGGATCACCACGCGTTTGCGGTAACTTTTGCGCAGATTGCGGATGTACAGCCCCGTGCCGGTGGCCGCAAGGCTGAGCCGGGGAGGTGGGGCCATCAGTTGTTGCCGGTCTGGAATACCGTGCGGACCCGGCCCTGAAGGGTGCCGGTGCCGTTGTTCAGGTCGATGGTCAGGGTGTCGGACGACAGCGCGTTCTGGCCTTGGGTCAAGATCACGTCGCCGGTCATCAACACGGTGCCGTCGTCGATGGAATAGACCGCCTCGCGCGCCTCTGCCGCCTCGGCACCGTTGACAAGGGTGACCCCCCCCGTGGCCCGCAGTTCTGAAATCTGCCCCCCCGCACCGGGGGCATAGACCACGCGCACGGCGCCCGCGCTCAGCCGCATTTCGCCCTGGGTGACAAGAACATTGCCGGAAAACGCGGCGCTGCCATCGGCCTGGTCGATTTGCAGGGTGTCCGACGCCACCTCGACGGGCAAGGATGTGTCATGTTTCAATCCGCCGAAGGCGATATTCGTGCCTTGGGCCACGGCGGCCCCCGCCATCAGCATCATCGCGACTGCCACCGCTGCGATCCGTGTCATTGCCCGCCTCCCTGGGTTGGGTGAGGGGTGTATATCAGGTGCACCCCCGCTTGGAAAACAAGAACATAGCGGCGCGTGTTTTCCTCGGAGGTGTCGGCGCGCAGCTGCATTTGTCCCGCCACCAACTGGCCCATCGGGCCACGGGCGGTTATCTCCCCGCCGCTTTCCACGTCTGCGGCATTCAAAGCGGCGGAAAGCGATTTCGTTTCAATGATGTACCCGGTCGATGTGACAATCCGCACACCGTCCGACATGTCGGCCCGACCGCCCAGCGTATCAATCTGCCCCCGGCCGGACTCAACGCTCAGAACGCCGCCATCGGGGGTTTCCAGGCGCAGCCGCAGCGCGCTGGCCGTCACGCTGTCGGCGGTGTCGGGGCGGGCGCTGTCGGCGGCCATGGTTATCGCGCTGCCATCGCTGGTTACTCCGGCATAGTCGGGCTTGTCGATGCGTTGTTCCCGCAGGATTGCGGCCACCTCGACATCGGAATAAGGGATCGCGCGTTGCGGATCGGTGCGTTGCGACACCAGAAACAGCGTTGACAGGATGGCCAGTGCAATCAACGGCAGCACCACCTTGAGCCAGGCCACCAGCCGCGAATGGGTGTTGTCGTATCCTGCCAATTCTGCCGTCCCGCGCTGTGTTCTGCCTTACCTATGGACAATCCACGCGCCGCAAAAGCCCTTTGTCGGTTATTCGCCCTAATGTGCGAAAATGTCGATCTCGGGCCAGCCTTGCAGATCCAGTTGCGCGCGGGCCGGCAGGAAATCGAAACAGGCCTGGGCCAGTTCTGTGCGCCCTTCGCGGGCCAGCCGCTTGTCCAGAACCTTTTTCAGGGCGTGCAGATGCAACACGTCGGATGCCGCATAATCCAGTTGTGCGGGTGACAGTTCGTCGGCGCCCCAATCGCTTTGTTGCTGATATTTGGAAATGTCGATTTTCAGCATCTCGTCGAGCAGATATTTCAACCCATGCCGGTCGGTATAAGTGCGCACCATCTTGCTGGCGATCTTGGTGCAATAAACGGGTGCCGTGACCACGCCAAAGGCGTTCAGCAGCGCGGCAATGTCGAATCGTCCGAAATGGAACAGCTTCAGTACCGCCGGGTCAGTCAGCATTGCGCACAGGTTCGGTGCCTTGGTCTGGCCCGGTGTCACCTGTACAAGATGCGCGTGACCATCGCCGCCCGACATCTGGATCAGGCACAGCCGGTCACGGTGTGGGTTCAGCCCCATGGTTTCACAGTCGATGGCCACCACCGGGCCAAGCGACAGATCACGTGGCAGGTCGTTGCGGTAGAGGTGATTGGTCATGGTGCGGCCCCCATTTGCGATTCGTTTCGTCTTAAGGCGGCGCGGGGCGGGCGGCAACGTCAATCCCTGTCGGATTTTCTGAGGTTGATCAGGCTCAACACCGCGGTGCCGCCAAAGAACAGCCCGGCGATTCCCACTACCTCGACAAAGGCGGGGCCGGTCGGGATACCACGATAGGCCAGCGCGCCGATCATCGCCGCCAGACCGCACAGGGATGCGATCAGCCGAAACCGCCATTCCGCCCGGCCGGGTCCATATTTTGCCATCAGCCCCCCCTTTTGTTCGACCGGTATCGCCGATTTCTATGGTTTCTGCAAATGCTACACCGCACAAAACAAGATGGGGTCGCCCTTTTCCTTGGCCGGTGCTTACGCTATCAGACCCTGTCATTCGACATCAAGGAGTCACCCTATGGGGTATAGAATCGTCGTCGTCGGTGCCACGGGCAATGTGGGCCGCGAAATGCTGAACATCCTCGCCGAGCGCGAGTTTCCGGTCGATGAGATCGCGGCGCTGGCGAGCCGCAACTCTCTGGGCAGTGAGGTCAGCTTTGGCGACAAGACCCTGAAGACAAAGGATCTGGACACCTTCGATTTCACCGGCTGGGACATGGCGCTGTTCGCCATCGGATCGGATGCGACCAAGATCTATGCGCCCAAGGCCGCCAAGGCAGGCTGTGTGGTGATCGACAACAGCTCGCTGTATCGCTATGATGTCGGCGTGCCGCTGATCGTGCCCGAGGTGAACCCCGAGGCGGTGATGGGTTATGCCAGGAAGAACATCATCGCCAATCCCAACTGTTCGACCGCGCAGATGGTTGTCGCGCTGAAGCCGCTGCATGATCGCGCGCGGATCAAGCGGGTGGTTGTTTCGACCTATCAATCCGTGTCGGGTGCCGGCAAGGAAGGCATGGACGAGCTGTGGAACCAGACCAAATCCATCTACAACCCCACCGACAGCAAGCCACCGCGCAAATTCACCAAGCAGATCGCGTTCAACGTGATCCCGCACATCGATGTGTTCCTTGATTCCGGTGAAACCAAGGAAGAGTGGAAGATGGTGGCGGAAACCAAGAAAATTCTCGATCCGAAGATCAAAGTCACCGCAACCTGTGTGCGCGTGCCGGTGTTTGTCGGCCATTCCGAAGCCATCAACATCGAGTTCGAGGATTTTCTGGACGAGGACGAAGCCCGCGACATCCTGCGTGAATCCCCCGGCATCATGGTGATCGACAAGCGCGAGGATGGCGGATACATCACACCGGTTGAATGTGTGGGCGATTATGCCACCTATGTTTCGCGCATCCGCCAGGACAGCACGATCGACAACGGCATCAACCTGTGGTGCGTGTCTGACAACCTGCGCAAGGGCGCGGCGCTGAACGCGGTGCAGATCGCCGAATTGCTGGGCAACCGGGTGCTGAAAAAGGGCTGATCGGCCCCGTCGCGGCGCCCGGTGCGGGCGCCGCATTTCGGTTCAGTAAATCACCACGGCGCGGATCGACTTGCCCTCGTGCATCAGATCGAACCCGGTGTTGATGTCGTCCAGCGCCATGGTGTGGGTGATCATCGGGTCAATCTCGATCTTGCCGGCCATGTACCAATCGACGATCTTCGGCACATCGGTGCGCCCGCGCGCCCCGCCGAATGCCGTGCCGCGCCACGACCGCCCGGTGACAAGCTGGAAAGGCCGGGTGGTGATCTCGGCCCCGGCCGGTGCCACGCCGATGATGATCGATTCGCCCCAGCCCTTGTGCGCCGATTCCAGCGCGGTGCGCATCACGTTGACGTTGCCGGTGGCGTCGAACGTGTAATCGGCGCCGCCGCGCGTGAGTTCAACCAGATGGCCCACCAGATCGCCCTTCACCTCGGACGGATTGACGAAATCGGTCATGCCGAACCGTTTGGCCATTTCAACCTTGCCGGGGTTCAGATCAACGCCCACGATCTGATCCGCGCCCGCCAGCCGCAACCCCTGGATCACGTTCAGCCCGATGCCGCCAAGACCGAAAACAATGGCGCGGCTGCCGATTTCCACCTTGGCGGTGTTGATCACGGCGCCAATGCCGGTGGTGACACCGCAACCGATATAGCAGATCTTGTCGAACGGCGCGTCCTTGCGCACCTTGGCCAGCGCGATTTCCGGCAATACTGTGTGGTTGGCAAAGGTCGAACAGCCCATGTAATGCAGGATCGGCGTACCATCCAGCATCGAGAACCGCGAGGTGCCGTCGGGCATCACGCCCCGCCCCTGGGTCGTGCGGATCGACTGGCACAGGTTGGTTTTCGGGTTCAGGCAATATTCACATGTCCGGCATTCGGGCGTGTACAGCGGGATCACGTGATCGCCCGGTTGCAGGCTGGTCACACCCGGCCCCACCTCAAGCACGACACCTGCACCTTCATGGCCCAGAATCGCCGGGAACAGCCCCTCGGGGTCAGCACCCGAGCGGGTGAATTCATCGGTGTGGCAGATGCCGGTGGCCTTGATTTCCACCAGAACCTCACCGGCGCGGGGGCCATCGAGGTTGACCTCCATGATCTCGAGCGGCTTTCCGGCGGACAGGGCAACTGCGGCGCGGGTTTTCATGACAATCCTCTCAGGCTAAACTGTTTGGAGAGACCCTGTGCCAAAAGGTGGTTCGGATGCAACCAAAGACAGCGATATTCGGCGGTCTCGCCGCGCTGGCCCTGGTGGCCTGTGATTTGGCGCCGACGGCGCCGTCTGATGAATGCTTTGCAAGCCGGTATCAGGCGTTGGTCGGTCAACCCGTGGCCGGTGCCAACTTGCCCGACAGCCTGTCGGTGCGGGTGATCGAACCCGATACCCTGGTCACCCTGGATTTCGTGCCGACCCGA
>JAACVA010000110.1 GCA_009992615.1 Rhodobacterales bacterium | reverse complement strand
AGACAAAGAGCATGCCCTCCATGCGCGGCATCTCTTCGACGAACATCAGGCCTTGCGCGCGTTCCGCATTGTCATCGGCCACCTGCACGGTGAAATTGGCACGCCCCCAGTCACCCTGGACGGTGACCCGCGTGTCGCTGCATTGCGCGCGCAGCGTCCCCGCCATCATGCCCCCCACCCCGAGGGCAAGGGCCAGCGCAAACATCGCCCGCCTGCCGGGCCGCGTCATTGCGCCATCTCAGGGTCAAAATCCGCATCCCCGCCGGATGACGCCGGCGCGGGCCCTGGCCCTGGCCCGTGCGCTGGCCCGTGCGCTGGCCCGTGCGCTGGCCCGTGCGCTGGCCCGTGCGCTGGCGCGTCTCGCACCGCCATGTCCCAGGGCAGCACATCGGTGGCCATCCGGCCGCGCTTGCCCTCGATCACGCGCAGGCACACGGCCTCGCCCGGTTGCAGATCGGCAAGGCCGGATTTGCGCAGCACCTCGATATGCACGAACACATCCTCCTGCAGGCCAAACACATTGGCAAAACCAAAGCCCTTGCCCTTGTCAAACCACTTTACCCGCGCCGGTTCAAGCGGACGCGCGGCAAGAACGGCGGGATCGACGTCGGCCAGATCGCTCAGCCCCGCGCCCATGGCGACCTCGGGCGCGCGAATCGAAAGCACCGCGATGGCCTGCATGCCGCGTTCGGTCTGCTGCACGGTCACTTCGATCGCAGAGCCGTCAGCAACGGAGCCCTGGCCGAAATTGCGCAGCACATTCGCGTGGAGCAAGATATCCGGCCCGCCTTCGTCGGACACGATGAACCCGAAACCCTTTGCAGGATCAAACCATTTCACGTGCCCGCTCAGGGTGCGCCCCTGATCGTGTTCTTCATTGTTCATTGCTTTGTCCCAGGATCGAAGCCCCCCATCGGACCGCGACCATGTCAAGTGTCAGCAGAACGCGTCTGGACCATAAAAACAAGCGACCTTCAACCCTCGGGCTTCACGAAGCGTGAAATTATGGGTTCAATCTCGTGATGGTCCAGGGTGCGTCTACACTCTTGCGCGACCACCGAAAGCGGTCGTGCAACCGGAACGCGCCATCTGCCCAGAATTCGATCTCGAGCGGCGTGATCCGGTAGCCCCCCCAATGGGGCGGGCGGTCAGGGTTGACGCCATGCAGCGCCGTCATGCGGGCCACTTCGGCCATCAGGTCCGCGCGCGAGGCGAGCGGCCGCGACTGGCGCGACGCCCAGGCGCCGAGCCGGCTCTTGAGAGACCGGGACCGGTAATAGGCATCGGCCAGCGGCCCATCCTCGCGCGCCACCAGCCCACGGACGCGGATCTGACGCGCCAGGGACTTCCAGTGCAGCACAAAGGCGGCCTTGCCGGCGCCATCGATCTCGGCCGCCTTGCGGCTTTCGTAGTTTGTGTAAAAGACAAAGGCTGCCGCCTCGATCTCCTTCAACAGCACCATGCGCACATTGGGCAGCCCGTCGTCATCGACCGTGGCGAGCGCAATTGCATTGGGATCGGAGGGTTCCTTTTGCGCAGCCTCGACCATCCAGGCCCGTGCCAGCGCAAACGGGTCATCACCCGCAAAGAGTCCGCTCCGGATCGTCACGACACTTATCCTTCCATTTAGCCCCTACGCACCGGGACCGGCAGACACAACTGTGACCTCGCGTCGCGGGGCCTGCGTGGCCGCACTTGAAGCGCTGTGGGCAATCGCCTACACCGAAACGATAGCGCGCTGGAAAGGCAAGAGGAACAGTGATGACGTCAAATCTCATGGCCGGAAAGCGTGGCCTCATCATGGGTCTGGCAAATGACAAGTCGATCGCCTGGGGCATCGCGCAGGCGCTTGCGGGGGCCGGGGCCGAACTGGCCTTTTCCTACCAGGGCGACGCCCTTCTCAAACGCGTGACGCCGCTCGCGGCCGAGGTCGGGTCGGATATCGTTCTGCCCTGCGACGTGACCGACATGGACTCTGTCGATGCGCTCTTTGCCGATCTGGCGGCGCGCTGGGGGCAGATCGACTTTGTCGTCCACGCCATCGGCTTTTCCGACAAGAACGAATTGCGCGGCCGTTATGTCGATACATCGCGCGACAACTTCCTGATGTCGATGGATATTTCCGTCTATTCCTTTACCGCCGTGGTCAAGCGGGCGGCGGCGATGATGCCGGCGGGGGGGTCATGCCTGACGCTCACCTATTATGGCGCCGAAAAGGTGATGCCGCATTACAACGTCATGGGGGTGGCCAAGGCCGCGCTCGAGGCGTCGGTGAAATACATGGCCGAGGATCTGGGCCGTGACGGGATCCGCGTCAACGCGATCAGCGC
Source organism: Rhodobacterales bacterium (assembly GCA_009992615.1). Classification (GTDB taxonomy): domain Bacteria; phylum Pseudomonadota; class Alphaproteobacteria; order Rhodobacterales; family Rhodobacteraceae; genus Oceaniglobus. The sequence goes on along the minus strand of JAACVA010000110.1, from coordinate 1,163 downwards.
CGGCCCGATCAAGACGCTCGCGGCCTCGGGCATCGGAGATTTCCGCTATATCCTGCGGTGGAACGAGCTCAACTCGCCCCTGCGCCGCAACGTGTCGATTGCCGATGTGGGCAAGGCCGCGCTGTTCCTGCTCTCCGACCTCGGGTCGGGCACCACGGGGGAAAACCTGCATGTGGATGCCGGCTATCACGTCGTGGGGATGAAGGCGGTGGACGCGCCCGATATCGACGTCGTGACAGGCCGCAAGGAATGACGCTCGCGGCGTTTCTGGCGGTATCACTGCTGCATCTGATGGCGGCGATCAGCCCCGGCCCCGCCGTTTTGATGGCGGCGCGCACCGGGGTTGCGGACGGCATGCGGGCCGGCGTCTTTCTTGCGATGGGGATCGGTCTTGGGGCCGTGGTCTGGGCGGCGGCGGCGCTGTTCGGGCTCAATCTGGTGTTTCAGGCGGCGCCGGCGCTGCTCTGGGCGCTGAAAATCCTGGGCGGAGCCTTTCTGATCCATCTTGGGGTCAAGATGTGGCGCCACGCCGATGCGCCGATCGACATGACGCAAGGCGCCGCGCAGGCCGGCGGCCTCACGGCCCGCTCGGCGCTGCGGCTGGGCCTTGTGACACAACTCGCCAACCCCAAGCCCGCGATCCTGTTCTCGGCCATCTTCGTCGGCACCGTGCCGCAGGGAACCGCGCCCTGGGTCTATGCCGCGCTGCTGTGCGTTGTGTTTGCCAACGAGGCGCTGTGGAACAGTTTCGTGGCGCGGGTTTTCTCCTTTCCGGCGACCAAACGTCGGTATATCAGCCTGAAATCCATGATCGACCGCAGCTTTGGCGGGCTACTCGCCCTGCTGGGGGTCAAGATCGCAGCCACCTGAGGGATCCTCCATGACCGACCGCCTGCCGCATGAAAAGGGCTTTCACATCAGCTGGGACCAGATCCACCGCGACAGCCGCGCGCTCGCCTGGCGGCTCGACGGGCGCGGGCCCGACAACGGGTCCTGGCGCGCGGTGGTCGCGATCACCCGCGGCGGCATGGCCCCCGCGATGATCGTCGCGCGCGAGCTCGACATCCGCACCGTCGATACCATCAGCGTGAAAAGCTACGACAACCAGACCCAGGCCGAGGCGAAAGTGCTCAAGTCCCCCGACACCGACCTGATGGGCGACG
>JAACVA010000017.1 GCA_009992615.1 Rhodobacterales bacterium | reverse complement strand
GTTGCGCCATGCCGTGACTTTTTCTGATGGTGGCGTCTTCCACCGACTGATGGGCGCGCAATCGGTCATGACCAACACGTTGCACGGCCAAGGTATTCGGATGCCCGGCCAGCGCATCGTGATCGACGGACGCGCCCCCGACACCACACCCGAGGCGATCTATGTCGACGGCGCGCTGGGGTTCACTTTGGCGGTGCAGTGGCACCCGGAATGGAACGCCGCCAACGACCCGGTGTCGCGCCCGCTGTTCACGGCATTCGGGGCGGCGGTGGCGGCTTGGGCAGAAGGAAAACGCGCGCCTGTCGCCAAGGCATCGTGAGGCGGCATCGTCAGAACTTACCGGTGGAGATTTCGATTGGCTCAGCTCGTTCGCCCTGTCCAAACCGGTTGAGTCCGCACCTTGGCCCGCAGCCCACATTTCGCGTCAAACGCCGATGCGCGGGCCCAGACACTGCATCGGTTCGTCGGATTGAAGCGCCTCGTACAGTTCGCTGCCGGGCGGATCGCCACGAAATCGCGCGCGTAGAGAGCTACCTTCTTTGAAGAATGTCCAACATTGCGGGCCGGTTCCATCCTCGTAAATGAAACAGATTTCACTACCTTCCGTGTACCATTCGCCGTCTTTGCAGGCCCCATCCATGAAGGACCAGCGGACGCGGCGATTGGGCAGATATTCTTCAACGCCGTAAGACATCCCACCCGCGTTGAAATACAGCGTCTTGCCTTGGGTATACGCATCGAATTCAGCACCGTTGAGCGGCGTTTCCGCCGTTGCGGGCAGGGCCAGCGCCAAGATGGCGGAGATCGAGAGGGCGTAGACGATTTTCATGGAGAAATTATCGCACAGTTTGGGCGGCTCTGCCAGACGGGTTGCGGGAGCAAGGCCATTTTGTGGGATCACATCCGCGTCAGGCGACCGAGACGTGGTGTATATCGCCCTTGTTTCGCCACGCTTTGGCTCGCTTGTCCATCAAGCGGCGCCAGGCAGGCGGGTAAAGTGCAATCATCCCCATGACCGGCAGGGATCGGGGCAGCAATGGCACATCTTTGCCGAGGTCGAGCGTTGGATATGGTTTGGCCGGGTGCGCGTGGTGATCGGAATGTCGGGGGGCATTCAGCATCAGAGCAGCGGAATAGACTTGGGATGCGTTCCAGCTGTGCTGTGGCCCGACGGGTTCCAGTTGGGCGCGGGCAATTCGGCGCCGCTCCAGCCCGTAATGCTGCACATAGTCTGACATCAACAGCTGCGCCTGGGCAAACAGGGCCAAGGCCAGATACCAAAGCAGGCCAAAACCCCCGCCGATCAGGCCGGCCAGCGCAAGACAGCCGAAGCTGCCCAGCACATAAACCGTATAGGGATGGTGCAACAGCCTGCCGTCATGTGAGGTCCGGCACAGATCGGCACGTTCTGCCTGCCATCCCGCAGCGAACCCGTCGGGCCAGGCGCGCGCGGCAAAACCATAAAAGCTTTCGCCCAGTTGCGCGGTGTTCGGATCGTCCGGCGTACCGACAAAGCGATGATGAACCTTGCGGTGGGCCGAGGTGTGATGCCCGAACAGTAGCGAAATGAACAGCCATTTACCTGTCTGAAACAAATGTCTGTCGGGGCGGTGAATCAATTCATGTGCGTTGGAATTGCTGACCTGGCCCAGCCACAGCCCGACGCCCATGAACAATCCGATGTGCTGCGCCGTCGACAGGGCCGTGCCGCGACCCAGACCGTAAAGGGTGAAAAACAACAACAGGACATGTGCCCCGGCCAGCACAACCGACAGCCGATCGTCGGCGGGAAATTCGATCGCCGTATCCTCAACCCGGGAGGTATGATCGATCAAACGGTCCAGTCCTGCGACAAGAACTGTCATGCAGCCCAGCCCCAGCCAGACGACAGGCCCGCCGAACACCCCGCCCAGCACCAGCGGGACGACAGGCAGCAGCGTGGCAAATGCAAACAGGTGGCGAGGATCGGCTTTCATGATTTCCATGATAGAGGCCCATAAATGAAAAGCCAGTAAACAAGATGGCGCAATCGAGGCAACATTTGTTTCCGATGAACGCCGCCGCACCGTCGACGGTGGCGTGTGGGATGCGGCGGGTGTCGTATTTCGGATGGGCGCGCGGTGACGCGCGGGCTAAGCTGTGGCCAGACAGGCAAGGGCAGGACGCGGCATGGCAATGGACGAACGCAAGGGTGTATGGAAATCCGGCAAGGGGCGCGGGCGCAAGACGCCCAAGGGACGGCAGCCGGATGATGTTGCATTGGCCTTTGTGCGTGATTTGCTGGGCGAAAGGCCGCGACGGCGTGATCTGCTGATCGAATTCCTGCATTTGATTCAGGATGCCGAGGGGCATCTTTCGGCGGCCAATCTTTGCGCCCTCGCCGTGGAACTGCGTCTGTCGATGTCTGAAGTATATGAGGTTGCAAGTTTTTATGCCCACTTTGACGTGATCAAGGAAGGCGCGGTGCCGCCGCCCGCCCTGACGATCCGTGTCTGCGATTCGTTGTCTTGCGAACTGGCCGGGGCGCAGGCGTTGAAAGCTGCGCTGGAACAGGGGCTTGACGCGGCACAGGTGCGGGTATTGCGGGCGCCCTGTATGGGGCGTTGCGACACGGCGCCTGTGGTGGAACTGGGCCACGCCCATATTGACAGTGCAACCCCGGAAAAGGTGCGCGCGGCGATTGCAGCGGGTGACATCCACTGTCACATTCCCGACTATCAAGGCTATGATGCCTATGTTTCCGATGGGGGTTACAGCACTTTTGCGACAATCGCTGCCTCGGGTGATTGGGAAGCGGTGCAGGACATGCTGTTGGCTGCGGGTCTGCGCGGTCTGGGGGGCGCCGGCTTTTCGTCCGGCAAGAAATGGGGCTTCGTGCGGGGCAATCCCGGGCCGCGTTACCTGGCCGTGAACGGCGACGAAGGCGAACCCGGCACGTTCAAGGATCGGTATCATCTCGAACGCAGCCCGCATTTGTTTCTCGAGGGCATGTTGACCGCCGCATGGGCCATCGAGGCGGAAACCTGTTTTATCTACATGCGTGATGAATACCCGACGGTGTTGGAGATTTTGCGCATTGAAATCAATGCACTGGAGGGGGCGGGGTTGATTTCCCCCGGTTATGTCGAACTGCGGCGCGGCGCGGGCGCTTATATCTGCGGCGAGGAAAGCGCGATGATCGAAAGCATTGAGGGCAAGCGTGGCCTGCCGCGACATCGCCCCCCCTATGTGGCGCAGGTCGGGATCTTTGGCCGCCCGACCCTGGTGCATAATGTTGAAACCTTGCACTGGGTCGCGCGGATCTGCCGCGAAGGGCCGGAAATCCTGTCGTCGGTGTCGCACAATGGGCGCAAGGGCTTGCGCAATTATTCGGTTTCCGGGCGGGTTGCGCGGCCGGGGGTGTATCTGTTGCCCGCCGGTTCGACGATCACCGAAATCATCGACGCCGCCGGGGGCATGGCCGCCGGGCATGTGTTCAAGGCCTATCAGCCGGGCGGGCCGTCCTCGGGCCTTTTGCCGGCCAGCATCAACGACGTGCCGCTGGATTTCGACACCCTGCATCCATTGGGCAGCTTCATTGGTTCGGCCGCTGTCGTTGTCTTGTCCGAGGCCGACCGGGCGCGGGATGCGGCGCTGAACATGCTGCGGTTTTTCGAGGATGAAAGCTGTGGCCAATGCACGCCATGCCGGGTGGGCTGTGAAAAGGCGGTCAAGTTGATGCAGGCCGAACGATGGGACACCGGTTTGCTGGAGGATCTGTGCAGCGCCATGGCTGATGCGTCGATCTGTGGGCTGGGTCAGGCGGCGCCGAACCCGATCCGCCTGACGATGCAGCACTTTGCAGACGAAATATAGGGCAGGGCACACACCTGTTCATGTCGCCGCGAATCTGCGTCGCTTTGGCCAACCAACGCCGCTTTGCCGACCGTGCTGCATGCCGCTGGAAAATACTGGGCTGACTGTGATCATTGGCCGGTGTCTGCGCGTCGCCCTTCCATCTGCGCCACAACTGGCCTAACTGGTGAAAAGGGTTGCGAGGGGGCCGTGCATGTCATTTTTCAACAAACTGAAAAGCCGGCTGTTCAAAAGCGCATCCAAGCTCGAGGAGGGCGTGGATGCCATCGTTGGGGATGCCAACGCCGTGCCGCCCGACGCGGTGACGCCTGCCCCGGCGCCAAAACCCGGCCTGCTGGATCGGCTGGTGGGCCGCAGCGGCGGCGACCCTGCGGCGCGCCGGGCGTTGGACGATACCATGCTGGAGCAGCTGGAAGACCTGCTGATCGCCGCCGACATGGGGGTGCAGACCGCCGCCCGCGTCACCGCCAACATGGCCGAAGGACGGTTCGGAAAGCGGCTGTCGGGGGCCGAGGTGCGCGCACTGATGGCGCAGGAAATCGCCCGCATCATGGAACCGGTGGCGCGGCCGATGCCGCTGTATCCGAACCGGCCCCAGGTGGTGCTGGTGGTGGGGGTGAACGGATCGGGCAAGACCACGACCATCGGCAAGCTGGCCTCGCAGTTTCGCGCGGCGGGCAAAACGGTGGTGATTGCGGCAGGCGACACGTTTCGCGCCGCTGCGGTGGAACAGTTGCAGGTCTGGGGTGAACGGGCCGGCGTGCCGGTTCTGACGGCGCCCGAAGGGTCGGACCCGGCGTCGCTGGCCTTTGATGCGATGACCAAAGCGGCGGAAAGCGGTGCCGATCTGTTGCTGATCGACACGGCGGGGCGGTTGCAGAACCGCGCCGACCTGATGGAGGAGTTGTCCAAGATCGTGCGGGTGATCCGCAAGAAAGACCCCAGCGCGCCGCATAACACCCTGTTGGTGCTGGATGCCACGACCGGGCAGAACGCGCTGCAACAGGTTGAGATTTTCCGCAAACTGGCCGATGTCACCGGCCTTGTAATGACCAAGCTGGACGGCACGGCACGGGGCGGCGTCTTGGTCGCGCTGGCCGATCGCTTTGGCCTGCCGATCCATGCCATTGGCGTGGGTGAACAGATTGACGACCTCGCGCCGTTTGATCCTGAGGAATTCGCCCTTGCCCTTACCGGAAGCGAGAGCTGATTGCGCCGCGCCCCGAGGCCCCCGGAATGAGCGATTGGTTGATTTCCCTCGATGGTACTGCGGCGGGGCATCGGCTGGCCATGGCGCTGGCGCTGGCGGCGGCGGTGCTGCACGCGGTGTTCGGGGCGCTCCAAAAAGGGATGCACGATCCGTGGCTGACCCGCGGGGCGATCGACATGTTTCTGTTCCTGTTCGCCTTGCCGATGGCGCTGTTTCTCGTTCCTTGGCCGCAGGGTGCGGAATGGTTGCTGCTATTGGGCGCGCTGGGCATCCATTTCATGTACAAGCTGGGCATGGCCCAGGCTTATTCGCGGGGCGCGTTCACCGTGGTCTATCCGGTGGTGCGGGGCGCCGGGCCGTTGTTCACGGTGATCGGGGCCTGGCTGATCTTCGGAGAAATCTTCGTGCCGCTGCAATGGCTGGGCGTGGCGGTTTTGTTGGCGGGGATTTTCGGGTTGGCCGTTTACAACCTGATCTATATCGATGTGCAGCGTGACACGCTTGTCCCGGCGCTGTGGATCGCGGTGGCCACCGGCGGGCTTGTCGCGCTTTACACCACCTATGATGCCTATGGCATCCGCACCACGCCCGATCCGTTCACCTTCCTCGCCTGGTTCTTTGTCATCACGTCGGTCGATTTTCCGTTCATCGCCTTGGTCAGATACCGCCGCATGGCCAATCCGCCCGTCTTGGGGCCGCTGCTGCGGCGCGGGGCGATCGGGGCCTTGGTGGCTTTTGGCAGTTTTGGGTCGATCATGCTGGCGACGCGGCTGGGCAAGGTGGGCGAGGCGGCGGTGCTGCGCGAAACCTCGACGGTGTTTGCGGCGCTGATCGGCTGGCTGGTGCTGGGCGAAAAGGTGGGGCCGCGACGTATGGCCCTTATGGCGTTGATTGCGCTGGGTGCTGTGATAGTTGAGATGGGCAGATAGGAGCGCATTGCACATGACCCGACCGGCCAAACCGATCAACCCGATCCTGAAACAGCTTTTGGAGCTTGGCCCGCCCCTGTTGTTTTTCGTGGTCTACTTGCGGATTCGGGACAATAGCTATGATTGGAACGGCACCGAGTATTCCGGTTTCATCGTCGCCACCCTTGTGTTCGTGCCGATCCTTCTGGTGTCGATCGCTCTGCTCTGGGGGCTGACCGGCAAGCTGAGCCGGATGCAAGTGTTCACCGCCTTCATGGTCATCTTCTTTGGCGGCCTCACGGCCTGGGCCAATGATGAGAGGTTCTTCAAGATGAAGACGACCATCGTTTATGGGTTGTTTTCGGTGCTTCTGGGTATTGGGCTGCTGCGCGGGCGCAGTTATCTGGCCTATGTGATGTCTGAAATGCTGCCGCTGCGCGATGTGGGCTGGATGATCCTGACCCGGCGTTTGACGCTGTTTTTCGCCGTCCTCGCCGTGGGTAATGAAATCGTCTGGCGTACCATGTCCACCGACACCTGGGTCAAGATCGAAACCTTTGCCTTTCCGGCGCTTATGTTCGCCTTTTTGTGGTGGCAGATCATGGCGTTGCAGCCCTATCTGATCGAAGAAGACACAAAAGACGACGCCGCAGCGCCCTGACGCGGTTCACGACATCCTGTGTTCGGATGGCCGCTGCGATCGAACATCATACCGGGCGTCACGCACCTCTTGCGAAACGCGACGCCATGCGTTTCAGCGTTTGAACAACAGGTCTTGCGCCTGTCTGTCATTCTGCAAATTGTTGCGCTTTTCGGCCGCAACGGCACGCCCGGCCTGGACCCCGGGGCGCGCGCCAACCACATCCAGCCAGCGCGCCATGTGCGGTTTGTCGTCCAGCGTTTGCTGCTGGCCTTCCCACAGGCAGGCCCAGGGCCAGATTGCCATGTCGGCGATGGAAAAGAAATCGCCGGCGACGAATGCGTGCTGCGCCAGTTGCCGGTCCAGCACGCCGTACAGACGCCCGGTTTCGCGGCGATACCGATCCTTGGCATAGGGCAGGTCGTTGGGCGGGTCCATCGCCGGGGCGTATTTCAGGAAATGATGCGCCTGACCCGCCATCGGGCCAAGGCCCCCCATCTGCCACATCAGCCACTGGTCCACCGCGATGCGGTCGCGCTCGGTCGGGCCGCCGAATTGGCCGGTCTTGCGGGCGAGGTATTGCAGGATCGCGCCAGATTCAAAGATCGAGATCGGTGCGCCGTCCGGGCCCTCGGGGTCGGTGATCGCGGGCATCCTGTTGTTCGGCGCGATTTTCAGGAACTCAGGCTCGAATTGTGCGCCCGCACCGATGTCGATCAGATGCACTGAGTAGGGCAGGCCCATTTCCTCAAGTGCGATGGTGATTTTCCAGCCGTTCGGCGTGGGCCAATAGAACAGGTCGATGGGGTGGGTCATGGTTGGCTCCGCTTGTGCGGGGTTAGTTTCGGCCAATCGTCCGGCGGGCGCAAGGCCCGGTCTGGCTACATCGGCCTGCGTGGGGCGATTCCGGTCAGGTTCAGCCCTTGGGGCAGAAAGGCCGGGCGGGCCCTGCGGCGGGCCGGCAAATGGGCGCGCAGCATCGCGGGGGGCAGGGTTTCGGGCGCTGCGAACCAGCGCCGGTACAGCCCGAACACCCCGGGCCGCAAATAACCCGACCAATGGCACACGCGCCGGGACGGGCGGGCGATGCGGTGGCCCAGACCATGCAGCGCCGCCGCATGTCCGGCATCGTCGATGCGCAGGTTCACCCAATTCGCGCCGCCGTCAAAGCCGCGGCCGATGCTGCGCCGCCCCAGGCCGAGGCCCGCCTCCAGCAGCATATCGAACATCAGGTTTTCCCCCGAGGTGACGTTCAGCACCTCGGCATCGCGCCCCGCAGGGCTGGCCATGGCGCACGCCGCGTTGCTGCGGAACGCCGCGCCCGACAACAGCACCACCCGCCCGACGCTGCCCTGCGGGGCGCGGCGTATCGCCGACAATGTGACCAACGCGCCAAGGCTGTGGGCGATCACCTGTGCGCCGTGCCCGCGCACCTCGGCCACAAGGGCCAGCAGCCGGGCCAGATCGCGCCCGGCCCGGTGCGCCGCCCGCCAGGCCCGCCAGATCGTGCCGCGTGAATTCCAGCCAAAGGCGATGCACAGCGGCTCTTGCTCGGGTGGTGTCCGGCCGACACCCAGGTGGCGTGGCCAGGACAGGCCGCGCGCACGTTTGCGCGGTGCCAACGACAGAATGTCGGTAAAGGGGCAGAAGTCCTGCGAATGGGGCGAGAATTTATAACCATGCACCATGACGATCACCGGGGCGGTGGCAGGCAGGTTGGCCAAGGCGGCCCGCAGGTCTGCTTCGCCCTCGATTTCCGTGCAATATCGGATCAGCGGCATCTGATGCGTCCTTTCCAGCCTTGTCCGTGGGATCGCACAGAATTGCGGCGCGCAGATGAAACTGAGGTTACAGGACCGTGACGCTGCTTGACCGGCTTGCGGCACCCGGCTATCTCACCCGCACTTACCGTGGCGATTTGTTCACCGGATTGCGGGCCACGTTAAAGATTCCGCTAAAGAGGTCGGGACAAAGGGCCCCGGCGTCGTTGACGGTGGGGGTTTTTGTTGGAAAGGGCACCCCATGACCAAGGATTGGAACACGCGCACCAAACTGGTGCATGCCGGGACGCGGCGCAGCCAGTATGGCGAAGTGTCCGAGGCGATCTTCCTGACCCAGGGCTTTGTCTATGACACTGCCGAGGCGGCCGAGGCACGGTTTCTCAAGGCGGGGCCGGATGAATTCATCTATGCCCGCTATGGCAACCCCACTGTGCGCATGTTCGAAGACCGTATCGCCGCGTTGGAAGGGGCCGAAGATGCCTTTGCCACGGCAAGCGGCATGGCGGCGGTGAACGGCGCACTGATGTCGATGCTGAAGGCGGGCGATCATCTGGTGGCATCGCGGGCGCTGTTCGGATCATGCCTGTATATCCTGGAAGACATCCTGACCCGGTTTGGTGTCGAGGTGACGTTTGTCGATGGCACCGATCTGGATGCCTGGCGCGGTGCCATCCGCGCGGACACGACGGCAGTCTTCCTTGAATCGATCTCGAACCCCACGCTTGAGGTGATCGACCTTGAGGCGGTGGCGGAAATCGCCCATGGCGTTGGCGCTCTCGTGGTGGTGGACAACGTGTTTGCCACCCCGATTTACAGCCGTGCCTTGCAGATGGGCGCCGATGTGGTGATCTATTCCACCACAAAACATATCGACGGGCAGGGCCGGTGCCTGGGCGGCGTGGTGCTGGGCAGTCAACAGTTTATCCGCAAGACGGTGGAACCCTATCTGAAACACACCGGCGGGGCGATGTCGCCATTCAACGCCTGGGTGATGCTGAAGGGTATGGAAACGCTGGACATTCGCGTGCGCGCGATGACCGACAGCGCCACCGCAATTGCCACAGCGCTGGACGGTGACGCGCGGCTGGCGCGGGTGATCTTTCCGCACCTGCCCAGCCACCCCCAGCACGCCGTGGCGCGCCGGATGATCGCGCGGGGCGGCACCATGCTGTCGCTCGACATCAAGGGCGGGCAGGCGGCGGCGTTCCGGTTCCTCAACGCGTTGCAGATTTTCACGATCTCCAACAACCTGGGCGATGCGAAATCAATTGTCACCCATCCCGCCACCACCACCCATCAGCGGCTGGGCGAAGACCAGCGCATGGCACTGGGCATCACCCCCGGCCTTGTGCGGGTCAGTGTCGGGCTGGAAGACGCCGACGATTTGCTGGCCGACCTCACCGGGGCGCTGGCCGCCGTCTGAGGCGCGATGTCAGTGCGAAGGATCGGTTCGGCTGCGGCTTTTTGATCAAAATGTCGCAGGCCAGGCGGCAAGTGATCCAGTTTTGCCCCGGTACACGAAAACGTGTAATGTCGGTGACAAACCGATTGTGCCGATTACGTTGTCCGATACTGAAACAGAAGGGGTCGCACCATGAACATCCACACGGCCGAACTTGAGCGCGCGCCCAATCGTGACGACGCCGCGCGCGCCCTTCGGGTGCTGCGCAGCTGGGCCGGTCAGGCCAATGCAACCGAGATCGACACGCTGGACCCTGCCATCGCGCGGTTGATGCCGGGCCTGGCCCCAGTGGCCTATCCGGTGCTGTCGCGCGACTATCCCGATGGATTTCGCGTTGATGACGCTTACAAGGCCACGCTGCCTGATTTGCAAAATGGCCCTGAGTCGCTGATCAAAGGCACGCACAAGCGGATTCAGCATGTCGGGATCAGCAATTTCCGCCTGCCGCTGCGCTATCTCACCCGCGACTCGGGGGAGGTGACCCTGGAAACCGCCGTGACCGGCAGCGTGTCACTGGAAGCGGATCAGAAGGGCATAAACATGTCGCGCATCATGCGCAGCTTTTATGCCAAGGCCGACAAGACCTTCGGATTTGACGTGGTCGATGGGGTGCTTGATGCCTACAAGGCCGATCTGGGCGCTTTTGACGCAAGGATTCAGCTGCGTCTTTCCTTTCCGATGCGGCAAACCGCGCTGCGCTCGGGGCTGTCGGGATGGCAGTATTACGACATTGCGCTGGAACTTGTGGAACGCGCCGGCCAGCGGCAAAGGATCGTGCATCTGGACTATGTTTATTCCTCGACCTGCCCCTGTTCGCTGGAATTGTCTGAACATGCCCGCGCCAACCGCGGCCAGCTGGCCACGCCACATTCGCAACGCTCGGTCGCGCGGTTGTCGATGGAGCTGGACCTGGACGCGCCCGCGCCGCTGTTCGAGGATCTGATCGAAATGTGCCGCAGTGCGATCGTCACGGAAACCCAGGTGATGGTGAAGCGCGAGGATGAACAGGCCTTTGCCGAGCTGAATGCCGCCAATCCGATCTTTGTCGAAGATGCCGCCCGGCTGTTTGCCGAGGCCATGCAGCGAGATCCACGCATTGCCGATTTCCGCGTCATCGCCAGCCATCAGGAAAGCCTGCACAGCCACGATGCGGTGTCGGTTCTGTGCCAGGGGCCGACGTTTGATCAGGCCAGCTTTGATCCGCGGCTGTTTGCCGGGTTGTTCCACACCGGGTGAGCCGGCGTGGGGGCGTCTGGCGTGATTGGGGCTCTGCCCCAAACCCCGAGGTATTTCGAGCAAGAAAGAGACGATATGTCGCAACTTTTTTGGCATTGACTGCGCCGTCAAGTCGCGCGGCTGGTGCGGGCGGTTGACAGTTTCACCCGCTGCGGCCAAGCCTGCTGAATGATCGACCTGCGCCCCGTTGGATATGTGATTGGCCTTCTGGTGGCCGCCCTCGGGGCGACCATGGTTGTCCCGATGGCCGTGGATATGGTGGCGCACAACGGCCATTGGCCGGTGTTTCTGGAAACTGGCGTGATCGTATCGCTGACCGGCGGGCTGATCGCGTTGGCCTGTGCCAATGGTGTTGTCGAGCGGATTTCAATCCAGCAGACGTTTCTTCTGACAACAGGCGTATGGGTGATGTTGCCGGTCTTTGGCGCGTTGCCTTTTGTTTTGGGGGCGACAGAGGCCAGCCTGACCGATGCGATGTTTGAGGCGATGTCGGGGCTGACGACTACGGGCTCGACAGTGTTCGTTGGGCTGGATGCGCTGCCTCGCGGGCTGTTGCTGTGGCGATCAATGCTGCAATGGTTCGGTGGAATCGGGGTTATCGTCGTGGCAATGGTGTTTTTGCCTGAACTGCGGGTGGGCGGAATGCAGATCTTTCGCTCGGAGGCGTTTGACACGATGGGCAAGATCCTGCCCCGCGCGGCCGAGATTGCCGCGCAGATCAGCTGGATTTATGTGGTGCTGACGTTTGTCTGTTTCCTGACCTATCTCGGCCTCGGGATGCCCAGCTTTGAGGCGATCAATCATGCGCTGACCACCCTGTCGACCGGCGGGTTTTCCACCACGGACCGTTCGTTTGGCGCGTTTCAGGGGGCGCCGGAATATGCCGCGTCGGTTTTCATGATCCTGGCCAGCCTGCCTTTCGTGCGCTATATCCAACTGATCGCGGGGTCGGCGCAGCCGTTGTGGCACGACCCTCAGGTGCGCGGCTATCTGAAGGTAATCGTTCTGGTCACCGCAGTGCTGACTGTTTTTCAGACAATTCTGCTGGACCGCGCGAATGAAGAGGCGTTTCGTGAAGCCTTGTTCAACGTCACCTCGATCATATCCGGCACCGGCTATGCCAGTGTCGATTATCAGCTTTGGGGCAGTTTCGCCATGGTGGTGTTTTTCCTGATCGGGCTGGTGGGCGGCTGTGCGGGATCAACCTGTTGTTCGGTCAAAATTTTCCGCTATCAGATCCTGTTTTCGGCGATCAGCGCGCAGGTATTGCGCATCCATTCGCCGCATGGCGTGTTCGGGCCGCGGTATGACGGACGCAAAGTGGATGACGATGTGCTGAACTCGGTCATGGCGTTTCTGGTGCTGTTCGTCGTGTCCCTGGGGGCTTTGGCGGTGTTGCTGGCGATGACCGGGCTGGACATGGTGACTGCGCTGTCAGGGGCGGCCACGGCAATTGGCAATATTGGGCCTGGCCTTGGGCCGATCATTGGTCCGGCGGGCAATTTCGCGCCGATCAATGATTTGGCCAAGTGGCTGTTGATACTGGGAATGTTGGTGGGGCGGCTTGAGTTGATGGCGGTCTATGTTCTGTTCACCGCCATGTTCTGGAGAAACTGACGGTGAAACCGATGGCACCGGATGCCAGATATTCCGGAGAGGCAGAGCATCGGGTCGATTCCATGAATTGAGGAAAACCGACCCGTTGCAGTCGATGTCCCGGCACGAACAAGGCCGGTCGTGTTGAGCTGACGGCGCACCCAGTGCACTGGCCTGCAAGACACACGTCACGGCGCAAGGTCATGCCTCACGCCGTTCAGGAGCATATCAGCGCCAGCAGCTGACCAGCACCGTCATATCCACCGCCAGATCGTTCAGCAGTCCGGATTTCAGCGCAGGGCGCTGTTCGGCGGCAGATGCGCTCAGGCTATTATCCGACAGGAACAGCGCGATGGTATCGACATCCACGGCGAAGGCCACGTCGCCCGGCAGGGTGCGCCCGCTTTGATCGTCATGGGGCAGCAACATGCCCATGACCGCGCCACTGGTGTCCAGGATCGGCCCACCTGCGTCGTCTGGCCGCACGGCCAGATCGAACCGCCGGATCGTGTCCTCACCCGCCAGTCCGCGCAAATCGGCCAGTGTTCCGAAGGTCAGCGACGGCGCGCCAAGAATACCGCCAAAGGCATAGCTTGACAGGACGATGTCGGATTGCAGGCGCGGCACGCCGGTCTGGAACCGGGCGTAGGCACGCGGCGCGAGAGCCTGGTTTGGCGCCAGCAAGGCGAGGCCAGTGGCGGGATCGCTTGCCACAAGGCGGGCCTCGACCTCTTCGTTCAAGGTGATCTGGCGGCATGATTGCACCGCCGACGCCGTGGTCAGGACAGACCCGCGGGGGTCAACGTAAAACCCGCTGCGCGACACGGCGGGGCGGCGGATTTCAAGACCCGCCAACAAGTCAATGCTTTGGTCTTCGGTCGGCTCGCCAACCAAATCGTCCATCACGACACCGCGCAGGGCGACGAAGCTGGCCGTCATCCTTTCAACCACCCGCTGACGACGTTGTTCGTCGCCGCGTGGCCAGATCAGGGTGAAGCCCTTGACGGCGCCATCGCGCGCCACGGCTTCGGTGTGGCTGATGAAATCGGTGCCTTCGCCGATCAGGGTGAAGGCGGCGTTGCGTTTTTCCCGTGCGCCCTGTTCCGGCACGATTTCCAAGGTTTGCATGATGTCATAAAGGCCGAACAGGGTGTCCACATCGCCCGCTTGCGAGATCAGCAGCACTTTGGGATAGGCCGCACCATCATGGGCGCCATAATGCGCAAAGGGCGGTTCAAAGGTGTCGAAACCGACCATCGCGAGGGGTAGATCAATTTCGATTCCGGCAACTTCATCGCGCACGGTTTCCATACCGAGCCCCGCCAACACCGCGTTATAGGCGGCCAGCAAAACGGCGCGCTGGCGGGTGGTCAGGATGCCGGTGGTGTCAAATCCGTTGGCGGCCTGCCAGGCGGCCATGCTGTTGCGCGTGCCGGGGCCAAAGGCACCGTCGATCGCGGCGGTATAGTATCCCTCCCATTGCAGGGCGATCTGCAACTGCCGACGCTCTTCGGCGCTCAGCCGGGCCTCGCTGCGGCGCGCCTCGGCGGGGGTTTCATCGATCGGAGCGGCGGGCACCTCGACCGGGGCGGGCGCGATGACCGTTGGCTGGGCCGGCGCGGGCAGGGCAGGCTGGGCGGGCGCCATGCTGGCCGCGCCGCCGATGGGCCAGAACTGGGCGGTGAAATTGCTGCCGTCGGTGACGAAGCTGTCGCCGGGAATCAGCCCCTGACGGCGCAGCAGGACACGTTCCTGTTCGGCTGTCGTCTCGTCCAGCGGACCAATTGCAATGGCGTGCCAGTTGGTGTTGCCAAGCCGAAACCCCTGGACGCTTTCGATGCGCTGGGCATAGCTGGCGGCGCGTTCCTGCGCGGTTTGGGCACTGGGCTGGGCCTCGATCTGCAACCACACAACCTGTTGGGCTGCGGCGACACTGGCCCACAGCATTGTCAAGATAACCGCCAGTGTTCTGAAAAAACCAATCATTATAACCCGATCAACCCTTGTTCTTGAATACCCGACGCGACAGTGAACCTTAACAGCGACATATATGGCCGGAGGTCAAGAAACATTGAAGTTATGTCGTGGCGCAATTGACCCTTGTTGCCCTTCTGCCTATGCAAGGTTCGGCTTTGCTTCCCTAATTCCGAGATCGTTCCATGGACACGCCGCGCAGTTTTCAAGAGATCATCCTCAAGTTGCAAACCTATTGGGCGCGGCAGGGCTGCGCGGTTTTGCAACCCTATGATCTTGAGGTGGGGGCAGGTACGTTTCACCCCGCGACAACCCTCAGGGCCCTTGGCCCGCGCCCTTGGGCGGCCGCCTATGTGCAGCCGTCACGCCGACCGACCGACGGGCGTTATGGTGAAAATCCCAACCGGTTGCAGCATTATTACCAGTTTCAGGTGCTGATCAAACCGTCGCCCCCTGATCTGATGGCGCTTTACCTCGGCTCGCTCGCGGCGATCGGCATTGATATGGCCCTGCATGACATCCGCTTTGTCGAGGACGACTGGGAATCGCCCACCCTCGGGGCCTGGGGTCTGGGGTGGGAAGTGTGGTGCGATGGCATGGAAGTGTCGCAGTTCACCTATTTCCAACAGGTCGGGGGCCATGATTGCCGTCCGGTATCAGGCGAGCTGACCTATGGGTTGGAGCGTTTGGCGATGTATGTGCTGGGCATCGATCATGTCATGGAGATGCCGTTCAACGATCCGTCGGCGCCCATCCCGCTGCGCTATGGCGATGTGTTTCGCCAGACCGAACAGGAATATTCGCGTTGGAACTTCGATGTGGCCGATACCGAAATGCTGTTGCAGCATTTCAAGGATGCCGAGGCCGAATGTGCCCGAATCCTGGCCGAACCGATGGATGATCCGAAAACCGGAACGCGCATCGTCATGGCCCACCCGGCCTATGACCAATGCATCAAGGCGTCGCATCTGTTCAACCTTCTGGACGCGCGCGGCGTGATCTCGGTGACCGAACGACAGGCCTATATCGGCCGGGTGCGCGCTTTGGCCAAAGCCTGTGCCGACGCCTATCTGCAAACGGCCCAGGGCGGGTGGGCCGCATGAATGGCCGGATCATGGCGGGTTCCATCGTGATCACATCGCTCATCGCCGGTGTGACGATGTATTATTTCCAGGTTTACGGCTTTTACGACAAGGTCGCCTATCAGCCGGGCGACATCCGACTGACTGTGCTGGTCACCGGAGCGCCCGAGCCGATGTTGGTTGAGAATTTCACCGGCATCGACGCCAATAGTTCGCCGCTGCGGTTTCGCGGCTGTTTTACCACGCCGTCAAGCCAGGCGATGCTGACCGAAACCTATGTGACCTATCCCAAGGCCACGCCCCTGACCGCGCCCGACTGGTTCGCGTGTTTCGACGCTGCTGCAATTGGTGCCGCGTTGGAAACCGGTGAGGCGATCGCGTTTTTGGGGCAGGAAAACATCGAATATGGTGTCGACAGGGTGATTGCGGTGTTCGGCGATGGCCGCGCCTATGCCTGGCATCAGCTGAACAATTGCGGCCAGCGTCGATATGACGGCACCGATGTGGGCCCGGCCTGTCCGGCGCGCGAGGGGGGCGGTTGATATGTTTCAAGGGCTTGCAGATTTTTTCGCGCAATACCGCGCCATGCTGTCGAAAGCCGAAAAGCGCCGCAGGGAAGCGGGATCAAACGCAATTCTTGCCGCGCTGTTGCCCCGGCTGGGCCCCGATGACACTGTGATTGATTGTGGTGCGAATGTTGGGCTTGTCACCGGTGCCTTGGCCGCCACCGGCGCGCGGGTGATTGCGTTCGAGCCTGATCCGGTCGCCTTTGACGCGCTGTCGCAGGCCCAGGGCACAGCCCCGAACGTGTCGCTGCACAACGCTGCGGTGGGGGTGCGCAACGGCGAAATCTCCCTGATGCGCGACCGCAGCTTTCACAAAGATCCGCTGACTCGCACCGTGCGCAGCACCACGGTGCCGGGCGGGCGGCGGATTGCGGGGGCCACGCTGAGCGTGCCACTGATCGATCTTCCGGCCTTTCTGGCCAATCATATCGCGGCGCATGGCGATATTACCTTCCTCAAGCTTGACATCGAAGGGGCCGAGATCGACATTCTCGAAGCTCTGGAGCAACAATCGCTGTTCGATCATATCACCCTGACGGTTGCCGAGACCCACGAAAAGAAATT
>JAACVA010000032.1 GCA_009992615.1 Rhodobacterales bacterium | reverse complement strand
GTGACCCAATATGTGACCCTGTGCCCGCATCCGATGGACCCGAAAGCGGCACTGTTTCGCGGGTTTCGCGGTGGCCCGCTGGGCCCCGGTGCGATTCAAAAGGTGGTGGCGAAATCGCGCCTGCAACTGGGCCTGCCGGCCAGCGCCACGCCGCACGCCATGCGCCACAGCTTTGCCACCCATCTGCTGAACGCCGGGGGCGATCTGCGCACGATCCAGGAATTGCTGGGCCATGCGTCACTTGCCACGACCCAGACCTATACCGCCGTCGATACCGCCCGCCTGATGGAGGTATACGCCCGCGCGCACCCGCGCGGCGCAGGTTGAACCGCCGTTGCACGCCGCCGCCAATTGCGGCATGACGGGAAAATGACATCCGCTTTTCGCGCCCTTCTCGTGCATCTTCTGACCGCAACCGGGGCTGTCATCGCCATGCTGGCGATGCTGGCCGCCGTCGAGGAAAACTGGAACATGATGTTCCTGTGGCTGGTCGTGGCGTTTTTTGTCGATGGCATCGACGGCCCCCTCGCCCGCAAATATGACGTGAAGATCAACGCACCCCAATACGACGGCGTGCTGATGGACCTGATCATCGACTACCTGACCTATGTGTTCATCCCGGCCTATGCGCTGTTCAAATCCGGCCTTCTGCCGGGTTGGACAGGATGGGGCGCGATCATCATCATCACCTTTGCCAGCGTTGTCTATTTCGCCGATACCAGGATGAAAACAAAGGACAATTCCTTCTCTGGCTTTCCAGGGTGCTGGAACATGGTGGTGATCGTGATGTTTGCGCTGTCGCCCGATTTCTGGGTGATCCTCGCCATCGTCGCCGCGCTGTCGGTGGCGATGTTCCTGCCGCTGAAATTCATCCACCCGGTACGCACCGAACGCTGGCGCACGGTGTCACTGCCTGTGGCGCTGGCCTGGACGTTCTTTGCCGGATGGGCCGCGTGGCTGGGATTTGACCCGGCAAGTTGGGCACACTGGGGGCTGGCGCTGACCTCGATCTATCTGATCTTTGCGGGAATTGCCCAACAGCTGTTCCCACAACGGGGCTGAGCGCCGCCCGGTCAGCGGCGCCGGTCGCGCCGGGCGCTCATCGGCTGAAACGCCACGCCGACATGCGCCTCGCAATAGGGTTTGCCTTGCTGGGTGGGCAGGCCGCAGAACCAGAAATCTTCGGTTGCCGGGTCACCCACGGGCCATTTGCAGGTGCGCTCGGTCAATTCCATCAGGCTGATCTTCTTGCTGGTCTTTTCGACCTCGCGCACACTGGCCAACGCCTCGGGCGAGATTTCGTTGGCGCTGGGTTGTGGCGGCAGGGGTTGGCCCGCAGGGATGATCGCCTTGCGCATGTGGGTGACCGTGGCCACAACGGTTGTGGTCACGACAGGCTCCTCCACCGCGCTTTCATCCTCTTCGATCTCGGGCTTCGGCGCGGGGGGCGCGGCCACGACATCGGGCTTGGCCTGTGGAGCATCAGGCGCTACTGCGATCTCGGGCGGGGCGGGGGGCGCGGCCGCCACCGCAGGCTCGGGCTTGCCCGCGGCTGTCGGTATGGCGGTGCGGTTCGACAGGCCCAGGCGGTGCACCTTGCCGATCACTGCGTTGCGGGTCACACCGCCCAGTTCCTTGGCAATCTGGCTGGCCGACTGACCCTCGCCCCACATCTTTTTCAACAGCTCGACGCGTTCATCGGTCCAGGACATGGCGGCTCCTCGGCGGCAGGGGACAGGGGCGGGCGGGCGGCACCACGCGGCACGGCCCCAAGAATGGCTTTGCCTATTCTAATCACCCCGGCGGCGGATACAAGGCACCCTTTGGCGCCATCCCGGACAAAGCGCACCGCAACACGCGGACCGGGCCTTTTCACGGCCGCCGATCCGGCGTATCAAGCGATCATGAGCATCGTATTCTTGACAGCGGTCCGACGCCGACGTTGATCCTGATTTACGGGTGCATTCTTGACGCGCCCCGCTCTGCCATTCCACAAATTGTTGACAGGCCCGCGCCAAACGGCCACCAACAAGGCCTGTCGTGTTGCAAGGACCGATCTCATGATCCCATCCATTCTGCCCACTTACAACCGCGCCCCGTTGTCCTTCACCAAGGGCGAAGGTGCCTGGCTGACCGAGGCGAACGGCGATCAATACCTTGACCTTGGCGCGGGCATCGCCGTGAACGCCCTTGGCCATGCCAACCCCGATCTGGTGAAGGCGCTGACAGATCAGGCCCATGCGCTGTGGCACGTCTCGAATCTGTACAATATCCCGGCCCAGCAGAAACTGGCCGATCTGCTGGTTGAACACACCTTCGCCGACACGGTCTTTTTCACCAACTCTGGCACCGAAGCCTGCGAACTGGCGGTCAAGATGGCGCGCAAACACTTTTATGACAAGGGACAGCCCGAGCGTGTCGAGATCATCACCTTCACCGGGTCGTTCCATGGCCGGTCCTCCGCTGGCATCGCCGCCGCAGCTTCGGAAAAAATGACGAAGGGCTTCGGCCCGCTGCTGCCCGGGTTCGTGAACCTGCCCTTTGGCGATCACGAGGTGCTGGGCAATGCCATATCCGACACCACCGCCGCGATCCTGATCGAGCCAATCCAGGGCGAAGGCGGCATCCGCCCGGTGCCCGACCAGTGCCTAAAGGGCCTGCGCGACCTCTGCGATTATCACGGCATCCTGCTGATCCTCGACGAGGTGCAATGCGGCATGGGGCGCACAGGCAAACTGTTCGCCCATGAATGGGCCGGGATCGAACCTGACATCATGATGGTGGCCAAAGGAATCGGCGGCGGCTTTCCCCTGGGGGCGGTGCTGGCCACCGAAGACGCGGCCAGCGGCATGACCGCAGGCACCCACGGATCAACCTATGGCGGCAATCCGTTGGCCTGCGCAGTCGGCGCCCGGGTGATGGAAATCATGACCGACCCCGCTTTCCTGCCTGAGGTGAACCGCAAGGCGGCTCTGTTCCGTCAGGGGCTTGAATCGCTTGTGGCCAGCCACCCCGGCGTATTCGATTCTGTGCGCGGCGCGGGTTTGATGTTGGGCCTGAAATGCAACGCCCCCAACACCGAAGTGGTCAGCGCCGGCTATGGCGAACACGTCCTGACCGTGCCCGCCGGCGACAACGTGGTGCGCCTGCTCCCCCCCCTCACCCTGACCGACGCCGACATCGCCGAGGCGCTTACCCGCCTCGATCACGCCGCGGCCAAGGTTCAAGCCCACACCGCATAACCCCATCTTTGGTTTTTCAAATATCCCGGGGA
>JAACVA010000031.1 GCA_009992615.1 Rhodobacterales bacterium | reverse complement strand
TGCGATGGGCTGGGCCAGTTCGCTCGTCTCGCCGCCCGATGGCGACATGGCCGCCTATATGGCCTCCTGCGCGCGATTGCTGGCGCTGGGTCCGGTCACGCTGCTGCCGGGACATGGCGCGGCGGTGCCCGATGGCGCCGCGCGCCTGCGCGCGCTGATCGCCCATCGCCAGGCCCGCGAAGCGGCTATCCGCGCCGCTCTGGCCCGGGGTCCACAACGGCTCGCGCCGCTGACCACATCGGTCTACACCGACACCCCGCCGGCCCTGTTCCCCGCCGCCCAGCGCAACGTGCTGGCCCATCTCATTGATCTGGAGAGCAGAAACCTCGTCCGCAGCGCAGAAAGCCCGCTCACCGACCCGCTCTACGAGCTAGTTTGACCCAAGTCGCATTTTCTGCGCCTCCCCCTCTGGACGCCCCCGCAGACCATTGCTATAGCGCTCCGGTGTTCCGGCGTAGCTCAGCGGTAGAGCAGTTGACTGTTAATCAATTGGTCGTAGGTTCGATCCCTACCGCCGGAGCCAAAAATCCCTGAAATACCAAAGATTTAAGAGCAAGCCCCCTCGCGGGGGCTTTTCTCGTTTGGGCTTTGGGGAACACGGGGGGAACAGGTCGAAGCCGGGGGAACGCGCACAGCGCCGCCGATGAATCGGGCTACTCGGCCCGCTTCAAGGCCGCGAAGGTGACAGCGCCCGCTTGTTGTCCAATACTTCGGAAAGAAGTGCAGAGATTGGGGGGAGTGCCGCCACCATCGTTGCCAGTGCCCGCGCCTTGCCGCCCGCGTCGAAAGCCTGCATCGGCCGCACAACGTCGATCTGGACAGGCCCGCCGAGCTTTTCCGAGGCGTCCTCGGCCATCTGCCCGGCAATCGGCCGCAAGATGAGCTGCGCAAGGTGCCGCTGCGCCTCGCGCACCATCGGCCCCGTGGTTGCCGGGTTCATCCGGCCGGGCAGAACCCCGAACCCTCCGACACCGCAAACCGCGCTCCGTCTCCACTAAACCCCAGCCAGACCGCGACCGGGTCGGTAAAGATCAGCGCACCCGCGACTGCCGCAACAGTCGTCAGTGCCGCCCCGAGAATGGTGATTGTCGGGCTTGCGCGCAGCTTGATCACGACAGCGAAAACCATCGCCACCCAGAACCCCACGCGCCAGATTGGATCTGTCATGAGATGCCCCTTGCCGCGCCACGATCAGACCGCCGCAACGAAACTGACTCCGTCCAGAAACATGCCTGTCGCGTCACCGCCTGCCCTGATTTTTACTGCGCCCGTCGTCTGGATGCGCAATTGCGCGGTGTAGGGGCTGGCCAGCGTTCCGCATAGCACCAGGATTTCGTGCGACGGCCTGAAACCCGCCGGTAGCGTGGTGATCGTGGTCTCGCCGGTCGTGGTGCCGTCCTTGATCGCGCCCATCAACGACACGACACCGTCGGCGCTGCGCGTGACCGCAGGCGCGCGGAATGCCCCCCCGAACGAGATCCACCCGGCAACCATCGTGAGGTCGATTGCGCCATCATCGCCGGTCCACGGTCCCCACGCGACTGCCCCCGTGCGCCAATGCCGCGTGATCTGCCGGGGAAAGGCATTCGTGAAATCGACCAGCGTCTGCCGACCGACCGTATCGGGGTGCACCTCTGTGGCAAGCAAGCCGCTGAACGGCCATCCATCAGCCGCCGCCGCGCGCAGCCATGACGACCCGCGCGGGTAGAACGAAAGTGCCGTGCCCACCGAAGGCGCGCCACCCTCTGCAAGGGTGCGCCAGATTGCGCGGTTTCGGCCCACATTGCCGCCCGGCTCGAAGATGTCCCGCACCGCGCGCGTCCAGATGTCCAAGTTGTAGTTTGACAGAGGATGCACCGCAAAGCTGTCAAGGCTCTTGTTCTCCTGCCCCTGTCCCCACCGGCTTTCCATGAACGGGTCATAGGCAACGCACTCGTAGTCGCGCGCGGCCTCCCAATAGATGCCTCGTATGGTTTCAAGCCATGCGTTGTTCCGATTGCTCGCATTTGTCGCGTTGTTGCCGAGCGCATTGGGCAGGATCAGAACAACTGACAGATTGGCTGCGGCCCCATATGTGCTGGCCCGGATTTCGCCGAGCCGCTGCCGCATGGCGTTTCGCAGGGAGACCCGCGCGCTTTCAATTGTAGTCGGCGATGACCCCGAATCATTGATCCCGAATTTGCAGAAAACGACGTGCTTCTGCTCTCCATATCCGGTCAGGACCGTGCCGAGATTGCTTGTGAACCATGCAGTCTCAGACACAGCGTCTTGCACGACCGACGCCACGCCAACGCCCGCGTTTTCAAACTCGGCGATAACCTGGTCATCGACGTTCATGACGTAACCGTTTGTCGCAGTGCTATCGCCGAGGATGACAATTTTCAGCGCAGTTCCGCTGATGATTGCCTTTTTCGCCGCATGTGCGAAATGTCGGAATTGGACAGGGCTTTCCCAGTAGGGCGCATTGAGCTGCACGATGCCGCCGGTCACGTTCTGGATCACGCGCCCCGGCCCGAAGATGCGCCGGCCGAGCGTGTTGTTCGGGTTTGTCACGCGATACGTCTTGCCCGGCTCGATGTAGATGTCGCGCCCGTCCGCCAGCGCTCTCAGCCACGCGACGGTGTCGTCTGCGACCCCATCGCCAACCCCGCCGAACTGGAACAGCGTGACAAAGGAAGGCGCGCCGTCGCCGGTCCCCTCCACAATCGCCCGCCCCCATGCGCGCATTTCGGCTTTTGTCGGGGTATGCGGCCCGGACGCCGGGTCACCAACCGGCAGGGGCCACCCGCAGGCTCACCCGGCAGCCCGTCGCCGGTGAAGCGGTTGAAGTCACGCATGAGTTCGTCGATGGTCGGCATTGGGGCTACTCCGGCTATACGATTGTAATGCTTGTTGGCGTTGTCCACGCGCCGCCAGCATAGCAAACGCAAACATCATAGGTTGTTCCGAGCGCAGGTCCTATCCTTTCTGCGCGCAATTCCGCGACAGACATTGCAGACCATTTGCCAGCGGGGCTTACGCGGGCTCTGTTGCACAAATCCGGTGACAGGCGGACCTGCCCGCTTCGAGACCGCGTGGATAAGGCCCTCGCGCATCCGCTTGGCGCCGTCGCACCAACAGCAGAGCGCATCGCCGGTCATGTAGGCTTCGCCCTCAGGGGACGCGACAGATCGGAGGAAAGCCGATCCGGCCCCTTGCCGAGTTGCGGGTGCATCCCCGCACCGACAGCCAGCGCGCCGCCCTGCACCTCGATACCCATTTTTGGCGGTGCGC
>JAACVA010000016.1:3778-17147 GCA_009992615.1 Rhodobacterales bacterium | reverse complement strand
CGGATGCCCGATCTCGGCCATATGCGCGCGCAGCTGGTGCGTGCGGCCCGTCACCGGCACCAGGGCCACCCAGGCCGTGCGCCCGCCAAGGGCCGACAAAACGGCATAATCGGTCACCGCGCGCTTGGCGCCCTCGGTCTTGGCCACCTCGGAGGGGTGGATGCAGATCATCTTTTCCGCCTCACCCCCGGCGCCATGTCCCGGCGCCTTGACCAGACCGTATTTCACCGTGCCCATGCGCGGATGCGGCACCCCGGCGATGGCGGCCCAGTATATCTTGCGCGTGGCGCGGTGGCGCAACGCCTCGGTCAGCCCCTTGGCCGCCATCCGCGTGCGCGCCAGCAGCAGAACCCCCGACGTGTCCTTGTCAAGCCGGTGCACAAGGCGCGGCTTTTCCTCGGCATCGCCTTGCAGCGCCGCCGACAGCCCGTCGATGTGGCGGGTCTGCTTGCTGCCGCCCTGGGTGGGCAGACCGGGCGGTTTGTTCAGCGCGATGATGTGGTCGTCCTGCCAGATCACGCAGTCGCGGATCATCTGCGCATCGGCTTTGGATACCTTTTCGGTGGTGCGATCCACCGCCGGGCCACGTTCAGTTGGCAGCGGCGGCACACGCACCGCCTGCCCCACCGCAAGCCGGGTGGCCGGTTTGACCCGCCCTGAATCAACGCGGATCTCGCCCTTGCGGCACATTTTTTCGATCTGGATCTGGCTGATCTGCGGAAACTTGCGACGAAACCAACGGTCAAGCCGCTGTTCGCCTTCGTCGGTGCCCACCGTGATTGTCTGAACGCCGCTCATGGCCATATCTCCCGCGCCAGCAATACGCCGACAAACAGGGCGCACATCGCCCCGCCAATCGACAGGATAAGATACAATGCCGCACTGCCGATCTGCCCCCGTTCGATCAGGGTGACCGATTCCAGAGAGAATGCGGAAAACGTGGTGTATCCGCCCAAAAGCCCCGTCATCACGAACGGCGACAGATGGCTTATCGAACTGCGCCCGGCCCAGATGACGAAAACCCCCATCAGAAACGAGCCGATCAGGTTCACCGTCAACACACCCAGCGGAAACCCTGACCCGAAGGCGCGCAAAACCACGACACCGGTCAGATACCGCGCCGCCGAACCGATTGCACCCCCAAGGGCCACCTGAAACAGAATTGGAACCATGGCCGGTGCATCCCTCCTTCCCGGGGCGAAGTCAACCGCCCCGCTTGGCCCGCTGGGTGGCAAACCAGGCCAGACGTTTTTTCAGATCCCGCTCGAACCCGCGTTCCACCGGCTGATACAGGTCAGCCCGCGCCATGGTGTCGGGGAAATAGTTCTGCCCGGAAAACCCGTCTTCGGCATCGTGGTCATAGGAATAGCCCGCACCATAGCCCTGCTGTTTCATCAGCGCGGTTGGCGCGTTCAGGATGTGCTTGGGCGGTGGGGCGCTGCCGGTTGCCTTGGCCAGGGCGCGGGCAGCCTTGTAGGCGGCATAGCCGGCGTTGGATTTCGGCGCCAGCGCGAGATAGGTCACAGCCTGCCCCAGCGCCAGTTCGCCTTCCGGGCTGCCCAGACGTTCATAGCTTTGCCAGGCGGTCAGACAGATCTGTTGCGCCTCGGGGTCGGCCAGGCCGATGTCCTCGATCGCCATGCGCAGGATGCGGCGGGCCAGATACCGGGGGTCTTCGCCGCCCTCCAGCATCCGTGCCAACCAATACAATGCGGCGTCGGGATCGGACCCGCGCACCGATTTGTGCAGCGCCGAGACAAGATTGTAATGCCCGTCGCCCGATTTGTCATACTGCGCCGCCCGCCGCGTCAACCGCGCCGTCAGGGTGGCTGTGTCCACAGGCCGGTCGGTTTTCCAGGTCGCCACCTGTTCGATCAGGTTCAGCAGGGCACGCCCATCACCATCCGCCATGGCCAACACTGCCGCCCGCGCGTCAATGTCCAGCGGCAGGGCACGGCCCAGCTCTGACTCGGCCCGGCGCGCCAAAAGCTCCAGATCGCCCGCACCCAGACGTTCAAGCACAAGAACCTGGGCACGCGACAAAAGTGCTGCATTAAGTTCAAATGATGGATTCTCAGTTGTGGCGCCCACCAGCAGAATCGTGCCATCTTCCATGTGCGGCAGAAAGCCGTCCTGCTGTGCCTTGTTGAAACGGTGGATTTCATCGACGAACAACAGCGTTCCCTTGCCGTTCGCACGCCGGATTTTAGCGGCATCGAAGACCTTGCGCAGGTCTGGTACGCCGGTGAAAATCGCGCTGATCTGTACGAAATGCAGATCCGTCTCATCCGCCAGAAGGCGCGCAATGGTGGTTTTGCCTACGCCGGGTGGCCCCCACAAGACAAGTGACGACAAGGTTCCAGACGCCAACATGGCACCCAACGGTGCCTCGGGCCCCAACACCTGTGCCTGGCCGATCACATCGGACAAGGCGCGCGGGCGCAATCGGTCGGCCAAGGGGCGCGGTGACGTGGATGGGACATCGGGGGTTGAGAACAAATCGGCCATGGCAGCACTTTAGGCCGCATGGTCAAGGGCGGAAAGGCCGATCCTTCGCAGCCGCGCGTCGAAGGCGTAAGCGCGGGGGGGCAGTTTTGCAGCCCCGGTGATGGAAAGCCCCGGTGATGGAACATGCGCGACCCTGGCAGGGGCCGCGCATGGTCAGGCATTCAGTCGTTCGTGAGCGACAGGTCGTAAATCAAGATCAGTGCAGACGTTCCGCAAAGTTCATCGACACCACTTGATTGTTGACGCCCTCAATCTCCATCACGGGGCCCATGGCCGTCATGTCGACCCCGACGCGCCCGGCCCAACGGGGCCAGTTCGCGTTCAACAGCGTGACACAGCTTGTCGCGCCAAGATCACGCGCCGCCTTGGTCAGTTCGAATACCAGCCGCGCATGAACGGCCCGCCGACGATTTGCCGGAACATTATGCGCCACAAACAAACGGCTGCTTTCCCAGACGTGTTCGCCCACAGGTGCCTCTTCATACAGCAGACAGGACGGAATCGTGTCCAGCAACCCGCGCTGTGCATCACGAATCATGTAGGAGTAGATACCACATTTGGCCGTTGTCGGGGTCAGACGATTGCCCGCCATGACCTGACCCAACTCATCATGCACAACAACCCAGCGGCTGGCCGGCGTGTCGTATTGATCGTATTCCATGCCCATCGCCTGAGGCAAATCCCATTTGTTGTGTTCGATGAAGAGCGCGCGCCGTGCGCGAAACATATTGGCGAACAGCTCGCCATGGGCGTGAATGTTGGCGAAGGAAAGAGTGGTGGTCTGCATTTGAGCCTCCAAAACAGAATCTTGGGAACATCCCCAACTTCCATCTAAGGGCGAATTGCATCCAACTTTAACATACCTAAAGTAGATTATTGTCCTTCGCGCGCTGAATCGCCTCGGCGGTGGTGCGGGCCAGTAGACGATCACGCGCCGAAGACAGGCGAAGTTTCAGCGCACTTTCGGAAATGCCCAGAAAATCTGCGGCGGCAGCATGGCGCATCCCGTTGGCAATACACTTCAGCGCCTGTGTCTGTGCCTTGGTCAGGCGTTGCCGCGGGTCACTCATGTCATGCAGAATGCCCACAAGCGCCGCGATCTGTACAATCTCGTCATCCTCGAATTCGCGGTCCGACCGCGCTATGCTGCACACAGTGCGCGATTTGATCGGCCCATGCGATATCGTGGCACCAAAGTTCAGCCCGAATTCGCGGGCCTTCTTGAAAATCCCGAACGGGTCAGGGATGCGCCGATTGCTCCAGCGAGTCGTGCCATTGGTGCTGAACGACCAGGCGGTCATCGGATCGCGCAGCACATAGCCGTTTTCCGTATAATAGTCGATCCACGCGGTGTTATATGTCTGAAGCATCAGCACCGGTGACGTAAAGCGGATGTGCAAAGCAAGGAAATAGCCCGCCTGCGCAAAGGCATCGAGCTTTTTCAATTCATCATCAAACGCGCGCTGCTCGAACATGCAGACCTTCTGCACCAGTACGCTGCAACATATCAATCCACCTGCAACCTAACCGGGCAAAAATCAACATCAGGATACAATCAGCGGGCGATTTTGCCCGCGCCGAGCTGCCAAGGCACAAAAAACCCCGCCGAAGCGGGGGTTTTCAAGATCAAGCTGCGTCTTCCGCCTCGAGTCGCGCGCGGTCGCCGGCACCCTTGGCGTCGGGATCACGATCAACCAGTTCGATGATCGCCATCGGCGCCATGTCACCATACCGGAACCCGGCCTTCAGAACCCGGCAATAGCCGCCCTGCCGTTCAGCATAGCGCGGACCGAGGATGTCGAACAGCTTGACAACATAGGCGTCTTGCTTCAGTTGCGAACCGGCCTGACGACGGGCGTGCAGATCGCCGCGTTTGCCCAGCGTGATCAGCTTGTCGATGATCCGCTTCAGCTCCTTGGCTTTCGGCAGGGTCGTCTTGATCTGCTCGTGTTCGATCAGCGACCCGGCCATGTTGGAAAACAGCGCCTTGCGGTGCTCAGCGGTTCGGTTCAGGCGGCGATAGCCCCGTGCGTGACGCATTTGAAGTCTCCTAATTGTGCTTTGTACGGCGCCCGGATGCGTGTCCGGTGCTTGTTGGGGCGGAATTGCCCAGGGTGGTCGAAGGGTGGGGCGTTGCCCACCCCCCATCTCGTCAAAACTGGTCTTCGAACTTCTTGGCCAGATCCTCGATGTTTTCCGGCGGCCATTCTTCCACGTCCATACCCAGATGCAGCCCCATCACCGACAGCACTTCCTTGATTTCATTCAAAGATTTACGGCCAAAGTTAGGGGTGCGCAGCATCTCGGCTTCGGTTTTCTGGATCAGATCACCGATATAGACGATATTGTCGTTCTTCAGACAATTGGCAGACCGCACCGACAGTTCGAGTTCATCCACTTTCTTCAGCAACAGCGGGTTGAACTCAAGACCGTCGTCGTCAAGGTCGGTGCGGGCCGATTCTGGTTCGTCAAAGTTGACAAAGATCGACAGTTGATCTTGCAAGATCCGCGCCGCATAGGCCACCGCATCATCCGGCGTCACCGATCCGTCCGTTTCCAGCTTGAGCGTCAGCTTGTCATAGTCCAGCACCTGACCTTCACGGGTCGGTTGCACGTCATAGCTGACCTTTTTAACCGGCGAATAAATTGCATCGATCGGCATCAGGCCAATCGGCGCATCCTCGGGGCGGTTCTTGTCGGCGGACACATAGCCCTTGCCGGTGTTGACCGTCAATTCCATGAACAGATCGGCACCATCGTCAAGGTGACAGATGACGTGATCCTTGTTCAGAACCTCGATCCCGTTGGATTCGGAAATATCGCCTGCGGTCACAATCTGCGGGCCGCGGGCGGAAATCGTCACCCGCTTGGGCCCTTCGACTTCCATCTTGATCGCGACGCCCTTCAGATTCAGAACGATGTCTGTGACATCTTCCCGCACCCCGCCGATCGACGAAAACTCGTGCAGCACGTTGTCAATCTGCACACTTGTTATGGCGGCCCCTTGCAGCGACGACATAAGGATGCGGCGCAACGCGTTGCCGAGGGTCAGGCCAAAGCCCCGCTCAAGCGGTTCGGCAATGACGGTTGCCTGACGCTGGCGGTCGTTTCCCGGCTTAACCACCAGCTGCGACGGCTTGATCAGTTCGGCCCAATTCTTGTGGATCATGCGGATCTCCTCAATTCACGTCTGCCGCCCATGTCCCCGGAGGCAGACAACCCGAGGTAAAAATGACATGCGCAGGCCACGGGGAACCATGACCTGCACGCGCTTGGTATGTTTGTCAGACCCGGCGACGCTTGGGCGGGCGACAGCCATTGTGGGCCATCGGTGTCACGTCGCGGATCGAGGTGATGTTGAACCCAACAGCCGCCAGCGCCCGCAACGCGCTTTCGCGGCCCGAACCGGGGCCCTGCACTTCGACTTCCAGCGTCCGCACGCCATGTTCCTGCGCCTTGCGCCCGGCATCTTCGGCCGCCATCTGAGCGGCATAGGGCGTGGATTTGCGCGACCCCTTGAAGCCGCAGGTACCGGCGGACGACCATGCAATGGCGTTGCCCTGCACATCGGAAATCAGAATCTTGGTGTTGTTGAATGAGGAGTTCACATGAGCAACGCCAGCGGCGATGTTCTTGGAGACCTTCTTTTTAACGCGACGATCACGTGCCATTTGTCAGGTCCTCCCTTATTTCTTCTTGCCGGCGATGGCTTTTGCGGGGCCCTTGCGCGTGCGCGCATTGGTATGGGTCCGCTGGCCGCGCACAGGCAGGTTGCGACGGTGACGCAGGCCGCGATAACAGCCGAGATCCATCAAACGCTTGATGTTCATCTGGGTTTCGCGCCGCAGATCCCCTTCAACAGTGTAATTTGCGTCGATATGTTCGCGCAGGGCCAGAACCTCGGCATCGGACAGGTCGTTCACACGACGGGCCAGATCAATACCAACAGATTCGCAGATGGCCTTGGCCGAACTCGGGCCAATTCCGGTGACATAGGTAAGGGCAATCACAACCCGCTTTGCAGTGGGAATGTTTACGCCGGCAATACGTGCCAAGAGGTGTTTTCCTTTTCGTTGCGGGTCCGTAGCGCCAGACCCTTTTTTCACAACGCAAGCCCGAGGCGTCAGATGCCACGGGCTGCATAGCTTGCGGTGATGATGGTTCTGGGCAGCCCCAAATCCGTTGATTCCCTTTCAGGATGGCGTGGGTTACGAGTGTTTCATCGCAAGGTCAACCCCCCCGTGCCGACTAACCCAATGCTGCGGCGATCTCTTTGGCGACCGCATCCATCTCTCCAAGGCCATCAATGGTTTTCAGGTTACCCTTGGCATAGTAATAGCCGATCAGCGGTGACGTCTTCTTGTAATATTCCATCAGACGCTGCTTCAGCGATTCGGCGTTGTCATCGGCCCGCCGTTTGAAATTGCTGCCGCCGCACTTGGCGCATTTGCCATCAGCCGGCTGCGGTTTGGTAATGTCGTTGTAAACCTCGCCACAATCGGCACAGGTTGACCGAGCGGTAATCCGCTCGACCAGCGCCGTATCATCGACCTGCATCTCGATAACCGCATCCAGCGCGCTGCCATGCCTTTCCAGCAGCCTTCCCAAAGCATCGGCCTGCGCCAGCGTACGGGGGAAACCGTCGAAGATGAAGCCGCCACGGTGATCGCCGCTCATCTTCTCTTCGATAAGACCGATTACAATGTCATCCGTAACCAGTTCACCCCGATCCATCACGTCAGCAACAAGTCGGCCCATTTCCGTCCCGCTTGTGCGCGCCTCGCGCAGCATGTCGCCGGTGGACAGCTGGATCATGTTGCGATCTTCGACCAGACGACGTGCCTGGGTGCCTTTGCCTGCCCCCGGCGGCCCGAGAAGAATAATGTTCATCGTCTGGTCGTTCCTTTCCGTCCGCCGCTACGTTTGCGTCCACGCAGTTGTGATTTCTCGATCAGGCCTTCGTACTGGTGCGCCAGCAGGTGCGACTGAACCTGTTGTATCGTGTCCATGGTAACGCTGACAACAATCAGAACACTTGTCCCGCCGAAATAGAACGGAATCGCCAGTTGGCTGCGCAACACCTCGGGCAGCAGGCAAACCGCCGCCAGATAAGCCGAACCCAGCACCAAAAGCCGCGCGACGACATAGTCCAGATATTCCTCGGTCTTCTTCCCGGGACGGATGCCCGGAATGAACCCATTCTGGTTTTGCAGATTTTCGGCGACATCTTCGGTCTTGAAGGCCACGTTGGCCGTGTAGAAGTAAGCGAAGAAAACGATCATCGACGTGAAAAACAGAAAGTACAGCGGCTGTCCGGGGCCAAAGTAAGCAAGAATCGTGCTCATCACCGGGCCGGTCTGGTCGCCGCTGAAGGTTGCCAGTGTCGTGGGTAACAGCAAAAGCGAACTGGCAAAGATCGCCGGGATCACGCCCGCCGGGTTTACCTTGATGGGCAGGTGTGACGACCCGCCGTCATACACTTTCATGCCCACCTGGCGACGCGGATACTGGATGTGGATCTTGCGCAGCGCCCGCTCCATGAACACGACAAAGGCAATCACGGCGATGATCATCACGATCACGCCAACAATCACCAGGGGGCTGATCGCGCCCGACCGGCCGCTGGCAAAGAACTGCGCCAAGGCAGCCGGCACTTCGGCAATGATGCCAACGAAAATGATCAGCGATATGCCGTTGCCAATTCCACGATTGGTGATCTGTTCGCCCAGCCACATCAGAAACATCGTTCCGCCGACAAGCGTGATCACGCAGGACGCCTGGAAATACAGGCCCGGATCGGTCACCAGGCCGCCCGCCTCAAGGCTTTTGGCCAGCCCGAAGGCCTGGAACGTCGCCAGCAGAACCGTGCCGTATCGGGTGTACTGGTTGATCTTCTTGCGGCCCTGTTCGCCTTCTTTTTTCAACTGCTCCAGCTGCGGCACCATCGCCGTCATCAACTGGACGATGATCGAGGCCGAAATATAGGGCATGATCCCGAGGGCAAAGATGCCCATCCGGGAAATCGCGCCGCCGGTGAACATGTTCAAAATGCCACCCAGCCCGGTGGCCGCCTGATCCATGAAGGCGCGCAACTCGGCGCCATCGATGCCGGGTACGGGAATATAGGTGCCAACGCGATAAACGATGAGAAGGCCGAGGGTAAACAGGATGCGCGTGCGCAGCTCGGTCGCCTTTCCGAAGGCACCCCAACTCATGTTCGCGGCCATCTGCTCTGCTGCTGATGCCATTTCGGATCTCTTTCATGCAAACGCCGCGATCTCCGACTTCCCGGATCACGCGGCGCTGGGAAAATACTTTGACAGATGTAGGCGGCCCAAAGGCCACCCACAACCTTTTATTCGCTTGCGGCCGCCGCCTTGACCGTCAGCGCACCGCCGGCCTTTTCAACCGCCTCGATCGCCGCCTTTGACGCGCCGGTGACCGAAATCTGGACCGCACTGGTGATCTCACCCTTGGCCAGCACGCGGATACCGTCCAGCTTGCGCCGCACGACACCGCTGTCGACCAGCTCGGTCTCGGTGATTTCGGCGCCGAGTTTGCCAAGGTCGATGAATTTCTGGATCATGCCCAGATTGATGACAGCATAATCCTTGCGATTCGGCTTATTGAAGCCACGCTTGGGAAGGCGTTGGTACAGCGGCATCTGGCCGCCCTCATACCCCTTGATCGCAACACCCGAACGGGATTTCTGGCCCTTGATGCCGCGTCCGGCCATTTTGCCCGAACCCGAACCCGGGCCACGCGCAACGCGCTTGCGCTTTTTGGTTGCACCGGGATTGTCGTGCAGTTCATTCAGTTTCATGTCGCTTGCTCCTCTTGCCGGACGCGTACCCCCAGCGACGGGAGCGGCACGGCCACGGCTTTGCGTGTGTGGTTGGCGGGTGCCAGCCTGCGCGTCAGGTAGACCAGAGGTCGAACCGGGTCAAGCATCGGTTGCGTCTGTCTGGTTGTGCCCCGTGCTGCGCCCCGAAAACGGCATTCACCGACGCGCAAGGCGCGACGGGCCACGAGGCCTGTCACCGCTTGATGACAGGCGGGCGCAGCACCCGGCCAAGCCGTTTGGCCACGCGCCCGTGCACAGCGGGACCGGGCATCAAAAGCGCCGCCGATGCCTCGGTTTCGGCGCAAAACTTGCCATCCAGCGTCCCTACACCCGAGCGGCCATCAAAGCGGTCTTCCACCAGAGCCGCAATCCTGCCCCGCAACGCGCGGATCATGTCGCGCGTCACGAACAGCGGCCTGCCGTCATCAACGGTTTCCGCCGGATCGTCGGGCGTACGTTCAGACATCCACAGCAAGACGACAGGCTGACCGATCTGGGCCATCAGCAGGTTCATCCGCTGTACCCAGACGCGGCGCAACTCATCGCGGATCAGCGCAAACCGCGCTGCCGAGGTTTGCGACAAACTGACCAACATATGCCCGGTAAAATGGAATTCCGTAAAATCCACCTCGGGGAACACCGCCTTCATCATCGGACTGGCCCGCAGAAACCGGTCATTGCGGCGGGGATGAACGGTGTAAAACCGGTTCGACAGGTTTTGCGCGCCCGTCACCTGAACAACCACCGCGCTGGCCCGGCGACAGGCATCAAGCACCGTTTCATCGTTCAGAAATACATCAACACCTGCGTTGACGCAGCCGAAATTCACGGTTCTCAGTCCCATCTCGTCCTGCAACAGGGCGGGATAGGGGTCTGCCAGATACCGGCCATAGGTTTCAGACCCGCCCAGTACCGCGATGAACTCGCCACTCAGCCGTTGCGCAGGCCCCCGAAACAGCAGTTTTGATCGCCCGTACCTGCATGGCGCATAGTCCAGCGCAGGCCCCGGCATATTTTCATAAGCCATGACTCACCCATTATTTTCACTCACCCGACGCCAGATTGCCTGACAAGAGTGTTCAAACGGCTAAGCCGCGAATTGAAACGATTATGGGCACCATGAAAAACCGCGCCTGATCGAATGGCGGCCTTGATATTGGTGCGGTATGAAAAGACGGCTGGCTGTCTCGCCGCAGATCGGCTCAATATCTTCCGGGGGGCTTCGGTATGTGTTCAAAACCCCAATCTGATTGCGTTCGGCAAACCCAGTTCAAACCTGCCGCGTTCGTTTGCGCACATTTGAGTGGGCGGTGCTGCGCACTGGACGCCACTGCGCAAGTGGCTACAAACAGCACATGAACAGCCAAACCTCCAAACCTCCAGTCCCCGTCCGGTTTCTTGACCGGACAACCCCGCCGCATATCGCAACGCTGATCCTGCTGGCGGGTATTTCGGCACTGGCGATGAACATCTTTCTGCCGTCGCTGCCCGGCATGGCGCGTTATTTCGACACCGATTACGCCACGATGCAACTGGCCGTGGCGTTCTACCTGACCGGCAATGCCGTGCTGCAACTGCTGATCGGCCCGGTCAGTGATCGGTTTGGCCGCCGCCCGGTCATCCTGTTTGGCGGCGGCGTGTTCATCGTGGCCACTGTCGCCTGCATCTATGCCCCCAATGTCGAGGTGTTTCTGGCCTTGCGCGTGGTGCAGGCCATCGTGATTTCGGGCCTCGTGCTGAGCCGGGCGGTGATCCGCGACATGTTTCCGCAGAATCAGGCCGCCTCGATGATCGGCTATGTCACCATGGGAATGGCCGTGGCACCGATGATCGCCCCGGCCATCGGCGGCGCGCTGGACGCGACCTTTGGCTGGCAAGCCAGCTTTTGGGTGCTGGCGGGGCTTGGTGTGCTGGTGCAACTGCTGGTCTGGTATGACCTCGGCGAAACGGCGGCCAAATCAACGTCCAGCCTGGCCGATCAGGTGCGCCAGTATCCCGAACTGCTGACTTCGCGGCGGTTCTGGGGGTATTGCCTGACGGCGGCGTTCACCTCGGGGGCGTTCTTTGCCTATCTTGGCGGCGCGCCCTATGTCGGCAGCGTGGTGTTCGGTATGGATGCCGCGACGCTGGGATTGTTCTTCGGCGCCCCCGCCATCGGTTATATGACCGGCAATTTCATCACCGGGCGATACGCCATGCGCTATGGTATTGATGCGATGGTGTTGGCCGGCGCGCTGTTGTCGGCCGGGGGGCTGACCTTGGCGCTGTTCGTTTTCTTGCTTGGGTTTGGCGGGCCGTTGGCATTTTTCGGGTTCATGATCTTTGTCGGGCTGGGCAATGGCCTGGTCCTGCCCAATGCGACTGCGGGCATGTTGTCGGTGCGCCCGCATCTGGCGGGCTCGGCCAGTGGCCTTGGCGGCGCGATCATGATCGGCGGTGGGGCTGCGCTTTCGGTGCTGGCCGGTATCCTGCTTGAGGGGCGCGGATCGGCCTTGCCGCTGATCATGCTGATGGTGGCCACGGCCGGGCTGTCTTGCCTGTGCGCGGCCTATACCGTGCGCCGCCGCAAGATCGTGACCGGCATCTGAACCCGGCGCCTTGACGCGGCGGCCTCACCGCCCCTCGACAGGCCCTGTTTGCAACGGCTAACCTCGCTTTGCAAACCCAGAGGCACAATATGGCGACACACAAACTCTATGCCGGGGTCAAGCTGCGCGATATTCGCACGCAACTGGCCCTGACGCAAAAGGCCTTTGCGGCCAAGTTGGGTGTATCACTGCCCTATCTCAACCAGATGGAGAACAACCATCGCCCGGTGTCCACCGGCGTGGTTCTGGCCCTGGCCGGTGAATTCGGCTTTGATGTCACCCAGTTTTCAACCGGCGAGGCCGAGCGCGTCGTCGCCGACATGCGCGAGGCGCTGGCAGATCCGGTGTTTGCCGACGATCCGCCGCCGCTTGCCGATCTGCGCCTTGCGGCCAGCAATGCCCCCGCGCTGGCGCGTGCGTTCCTGCACCTGCACCGCAGTTACCGCCAGACCCACGAACGCCTTGCATCGCTGGATGAGGCATTGGGGCGCGACGGCGTAAGGGTACAGCAAAACCCCTGGGAAGAAGTGCGCGATTTCTTTCATTATTGCGACAATTACATCGACGCAGTGGACCGTGCCGCCGAACGCTTTGCCCAGAATGGCGATGCGGCAGGCCGGGCGGTGGACACCCTGCGCGCCCGCGGCATCGACACGGTAACCGCCGACAGCGACCTGTTGCGCAGTTTCGATCCGGTTGCCGGACGGCTGACGTTGTCGGCCCGCGCCACCCCCGCCAGCCGGGCGTTCCAACTGCTGCACCAACTGGCCCTGCTGACCCAGAACGACCTGATCGAGGCGACGCTGGATCTGGCCCGGTTGCAGAGCGCCGAGGCGCGCGCCATCGCCAAACTGGGGCTGGCAAATTACTTTGCCGGCGCCGCCCTGTTGCCCTACGGTGCCTTCCTGAAGGCGGCAATCGAGACACGCCATGATCTGGAACGGTTGTCCGACCAGTTCGGCGCCAGCATCGAACAGGTGGCGCACCGTCTGAGCACCCTGCAACGCCCCGGCGCCAAGGGCGTGCCGTTCTTTTTCGTGCGGGTCGATCAGGCGGGGACGATCACGAAACGCCATTCCGCCACCCAGTTGCAATTCGCCCGCTTCGGCGGTGCCTGTCCGCTGTGGAATGTACACCGCGCCTTTGAAACACCGGGCCGGTTCCTGCGGCAACTGGCGGAAACGCCTGACGGGTTGCGCTATCTCTGCCTCGCGCGCGACGTCAGCAAATCGGGGGGCAGCTTCAACGCGCCGACGCGCCGCTTTGCCATCGGCCTTGGGTGCGAGGTGAAACACGCCCCCGCCCTTGTCTATGCCGACACGCTGGACCTGTCGGGCAATGCGGTGTTCGAACCGATCGGCATTTCCTGCCGGATCTGCGAACGGGTGCGTTGCCACCAACGGTCAGTTCCACCGCTGGAACGACGGCT
>JAACVA010000016.1:0-3741 GCA_009992615.1 Rhodobacterales bacterium | reverse complement strand
CGGGTGCAGGAATAGGCCGGATGCCGCTTTACCGATGCAGGCCGCCCCTGTAACCCTGGCACAAACAGGGAGGAAACCATGGAACTGACCGGCAGCCGCATTATCAACGCCGACCGCGCCACCGTCTGGGCGCATCTGAACGATCCCGACACCCTGCGCGCCTGTATTCCCGGCTGTCAGGAATTGTCGGGCAACGCCGAAGACGGGTTCGAGGCCACCGTGAAACAAAAGATCGGCCCGGTCAGCGCCACCTTCAAGGGTGTCGTCGCGCTGTCGGATGTGAACCCGCCCGAAAGTTACCGCATCTCGGGCGAGGGCAAGGGTGGCGTCGCGGGCTTTGCCAAGGGGGGTGCCAATGTGGTGCTGAGCGAGGTCGAGGAAGGCACCGAGCTGTCCTATGTCGCGGATGTGGCGATCGGCGGCAAGCTGGCGCAGCTGGGCAGCCGGCTGATCGACGGGGTGGCGCGCAAGCTGTCCGATGAATTCTTCACCCGGTTCAAGGATCACGTCGAAGGCGGTGCCGAAACCTGACGCGGGTTCAGCCCCGCGTGCCCTGGGCCAGCCGCGCCACCAGCGACCCTTGGGTCACCTGCCCCACCGCGCGCCCCTGATCGCGCACACAGATCGGCGTAGGGTCATCGCTCAACAGCGGCAAAAGCTGTGCGATGGGGGTGGTGGCCGGTGTCATGCGGGTGGTCTCGCCTTGCGCTGGTTCCATCACATCCAGCGCGGTCAGCACCCCCAGCGGGTTCATGTGGGCGACGAAATCGGCCACATGATCATTCGCCGGGTTCTGGAAGATGTCACGCGGCGTGCCATGCTGTACGATGCGCCCGCCGTCCAGAATGGCAATGCGGTTGCCCAGCTTGAACGCCTCGGCCAGATCGTGACTGACAAACAGGATGGTGCGGTTCAGTTTTGCCTGCAACGCCAGCAATTCGTCCTGCAACCGGCTGCGGATCAGCGGATCAAGGGCGGAAAACGGTTCATCCATCAGAAGGATCGGCGCGCGTGTGGCAAAGGCGCGGGCCAGTCCGACACGCTGTTGCATCCCGCCAGACAGATCGCCCACCTTGCGCCCGGCCCAGTCGGACAGACCGACAAGGGCAAGTTGTGCATCCACCCGCGCCATCCGGTCGGCTCTGGCCATGCCGCAAAACTCGAGCCCCAGCCCGACATTCTCGCGCACGCTGCGCCAGGGCAAAAGGCCGAACTGCTGAAACACCATCGACACCGATTCCCGGCGCACCCGGCGCAGATCGGCGGCGTTGGCATGGGTCACGTCACAGAACCAGTCGCCGTCGTCGATGGTCACCCTGCCCCTGCACACCGGGTTCAGCCCGTTCACCGCCCGCAACAGCGTGGATTTGCCCGATCCGGACAACCCCATCAGCACCAGGATTTCGCCGGTTTCCACCGTCAGCGAACAGTCGTGCACGCCCAGAATCTGCCCGGTGGCCGCCTGAATGTCGGCCCGGCTTTGCCCCGCGTCCATCAGAGGCAGAGCGGTTTCCGGGTGATCACCGAACACGATGTTGACATCCTCGAAGAGGACGGCGGCACTCATGTCCGGCGCACCCGCAGCATCCGGTCCAGCATGATCGCCACCACGACGATGA
This sequence comes from Rhodobacterales bacterium, assembly GCA_009992615.1. GTDB lineage: Bacteria > Pseudomonadota > Alphaproteobacteria > Rhodobacterales > Rhodobacteraceae > Oceaniglobus. The sequence goes on along the minus strand of JAACVA010000016.1, from coordinate 2,122 downwards.
CAAAGCCGCTCTCGAAACCCAGCGCCGTGTTCACCTGGTTCAGCGCCCGCACCACCGGCACGCCCAGCCCGTCCGCCCCGACCAGCGCGGCAATCACCACCATCGACAGCGACAACATGATCGTCTGGTTCAGCCCCGCCATGATCTGCGGCACGGCCGAGGGCAGTTCCACCTTCCACAACACCTGGCGCGGTGTCGCACCAAACGCCTGCGCCGCCTCAAGCAACGGCTGCGGCGTGGACGAAATGCCCAGATGTGTCAGGCGGATTGGCGCGGGCAGCACGAAAATGACCGATGCGATCAAACCCGGCACCATGCCGATGCCGAAAAACACGATGGCCGGGATCAGATAGACAAAGGTGGGCAAGGTCTGCATCAGATCCAGCACCGGGCGCAGCGCCTGATACAGGCGCGGGCGGTGGGCCATCACGATGCCGATGGGCACCCCAACCCCCATGCACAGGATGCAGGCCGACAACACGAGGGTCAGCGATTCGGTGGTTTCCTTCCAATAACCCTGGTTCAGGATGAACAGGAACCCAAGGGCGATGCCGACACAGGTTTTCCAACTGCGCTGCAACACCCAGGTCAGCGCCACGAAGGCCCCGATCACGATCAGGGGGTGGGGCGTCTGGAACACCCAGAGGATGGCGTCGATCACCGCTTCCATCGCGTCGGCAAGGCCGTCGAAAAACCACGCGCCGTTGTCTTGCAGCCAATCAAAACCGCGGCGCGCCGTCGCCCCGATGGGAATTTTCGTGCCTGTCAGCCAATCCATCCGCGTTTTCGCCTCGTTTCCCTGCGTTGGGCCAGAATGGCCGCTGCCCGGCCGAATGTGAAGGGCAGACCCGACAGCGACGTGGCGCCGGTTTGGTTACAATCGGTCGCGGGATCGTGCGGAATGGTGTGGTGCGTCCGGGCGCATCCGGCGTCATGATGCGACATATTGCCATGCTCGAAAGGATCAGCCATGCGCCCTCTGTTTATTGCCGCCGCCGTCACCCTGCTCGGCTTGGGCACCGCCCACGCCGAATGCACCGCCGATGTCACCGATGCCTTTGATCTGGAACCGGATGGAATTGTCACACTTTATGCCTGCATCGAAGGTCAGATGGCCCAGCAATACGCCAGCCAGGGCGACAGTGTGGGCAGCCAGTACCGCAACTGGCACGTCAGCTCGACCCGCCCCGCCGTGGCCGGCCCGCATGGCGAACGGTTCTTGCAGACCTTCGCCAATGACATTGCCGCCGAACAATATCTGAAGTTCGAAGAAGAATTCAACGGCATGCCGGTGGGGTCGATCCTGGCCAAGGAAAGCTTTACCCTGAAGAAAGGCAAGGCCGCCGTCGGCCCGTTGTTCATCATGACCAAGCTGGCGCCGGGCGGCGCCCCCGAAGCCGGTGATTGGCGCTATGACGCCCTGCAACCCAACGGCAAGGTGATGGGAATCAAGCAAAGTTACTGTGCCGATTGCCACCTCGGCTATGACTACCGCGACAGTCTGGCCTATCCTATCGAAGAGGTGCGGGTCGGTCAGTAGCCACCACTCAGGGCATTCCAAACAGCGGGTAGCGGTCCAGCAGGTCATACCGCGGCCCGTCCGCGCCCAGGGTTGATTGATAAAGCGCCACGGCGGGCGGCACGAACGCCGGCCAGGCAAAATCGCCATGGGCGGCCAGAAACCGCCCGACGCGGGCCATATCCTCGGGGCTGATTCGGGGCGAAAACCGGACCAGGGTAATGTGCGGCACGAATCGGCGGTGCGGCAGCGCCAGCCCCGCACGCCGGGCCATCGCGGCAATTCTCCTCTGATAGTCCATCAGACCTGGCCCAGTAACCCGCACATGCAAACTGCGCGGCGGATCGGTGCCAAACACATCGGCACCGTGGATTGACAGGCACAGGCGCGGCGGTTGCGCCAACTCCAGCGCCATGTGCAGCTCTTCCAACGCGTCCAGACCCGCGTTCGCGAAAAATGCAAGGGTCAGGTGCATGTCTTCCGGCGGCACAGGACGGCCCGGTGTCAGCCGGCCACTCAGACGGTCCAGGCCATCGGCAACGTCATCGGGCAGATCGAGGGCGAGAAAAGCGCGCATAACGAATCAGACCGACGTTTGAAAAA
>JAACVA010000015.1:16480-17202 GCA_009992615.1 Rhodobacterales bacterium | reverse complement strand
CTGCTGTTTTTAACAACGCAACCAAATCTTGCTCTGACAGTGGCCTTGCTGTTTCTTGAAGCTTAAAATCAAAATCTGATGGTGTGTTGGAGTAAAGCTGTGCTGTTGAAATGGCAAAAGCTTTTTTATGATGATCAAAATACACCGGAATGATTTCAATCTCACGCCCTTCAAGATGGTCGAGCACAGAGCGTGCTGAATTTAAAGAAATACCCCGCTCTTTAGATGGGCCACCACACAGCAACGCAATTTTCATAACTCTCGATACAGCTTCACTAAAAACCAAATTATAAAGGATTCAGGTCCGCTTGGCTAAGGTGTGATTTATTTCAGCTATTACGTGAGACGCCTCCTGATTGGCATCAACCACTAGCGTTGCAACTTCTCGATATCGTGAATCGCGCTCAGCAAATAAATGTTCCAAAATAGCCTGTCGATCTTGGCCCAATAATAAAGGTCGCGAGGTATCACCTTCCGTCCGCAGGAGCTGCGTTGCTACAGAAACTTCTAAATACACAACCTGTAGCTCTTGTTTCAACAAAGCGCGGTTTTCCGGTTTTTTGATAATACCCCCACCGGTGGCCAGGACGCAGGAGTCGGTTTGCAAGGCTAGCTTCAGCGCTTCTGTTTCCTGTTCACGAAAACCAGACTCTCCTTGCTGAGCAAAAATTTCAGGGATCGACATCCCTGCATTGATTGCGATTAAGTGATCGGTATCTACA
>JAACVA010000015.1:5423-16433 GCA_009992615.1 Rhodobacterales bacterium | reverse complement strand
GGGTTAGAGGCCGATATTCGCCCTCTGGTTCAACGCCTTGTGGCGCGCGGCACTGTCACGCTTTCGCTGCGGCTGATGGGGGGCACGGCAGGCGGCGACATGGCCATCGACAGCGCCGCCCTGGCGCGCACCCTCGATCAGATCGCCCAGATCGAAGCGGCGGCAATGGCGCGCGGTGTGAATATCGTGGCCCCCAGCGCCACCGACATCCTGTCACAACGTGGCATCCTCGTGGCACAGGCTGAGACCAGCCGCGACACCGGTGCGCTGAAATCGGCGTTGTTGGCCGAGGTTCCGGTGCTGTTGGCGGCGTTCAACGCGATGCGCGCCGCCGAGGGGCGGGCGCTGTACGCCATCCTGACGGCGCAGGTTGATCGCATCGCCAAGCTGACCAGTCAGGCACAGGCCCTGTGCACCGGTCGCGCCGATCACATGGCCGTCGCGTTGCGCGCCGCTTTGGCGCGGGTGATGGACAACGCGCAAGGCGCGGATCAGGCCCGCGTGACCCAGGAACTGGCGTTGATCGCGGTCAAATCCGACATCACCGAAGAATTGGACCGTCTTAACGCCCATGTCGGCGCGGCGCGCGATTTGCTGGCGTCAACCGGGCCGGTGGGGCGCAAGCTGGATTTCCTGACCCAGGAATTCAACCGCGAGGCCAACACCCTGTGTTCCAAATCGCAGAACGCCGCCCTGACACGGCTTGGCCTTGAGTTGAAAACGACAATCGACCAGATGCGTGAACAAGTTCAGAACGTGGAGTAACGCCTTGGCACGACGTGGCCTTCTCATCATCCTGTCCTCGCCTTCGGGGGCGGGCAAATCGACACTGGCCCGCCGGCTGATGGCATGGGATCCGTCGCTGCGGTTTTCCGTATCGGCCACCACACGCCCACCGCGCCCCGGCGAAACCGACGGCGCGGATTACTATTTCGTCAGCGAAGAAGCCTTCAAACGCCATGTGCGCGATGAACAGATGCTGGAACATGCGCAGGTGTTCGGCAACTATTACGGCTCGCCTCGTGATCCGGTCGAGGCGGCGATCCGCGACGGGCGGGACGTGCTGTTCGACATCGACTGGCAGGGCGGACAGCAGATCCGCAATTCGGCGCTGGGCAAACACACGCTGGCCATCTTCATCCTGCCGCCCAGCATCGCGGAACTGCGCCGCCGCCTGATTTCCCGCGGCCAGGACGATTCCGAAACCATCATTGGGCGGATGCAGAAAAGCTGGGATGAAATCAGCCATTGGGATGGCTATGATTATGTTCTGGTGAACGACGATCTGGACGAAACCGAAGCCCGCCTGAAAACCATCATCACAGCCGAGCGCCTGCGCCGCAGCCAACAGCCCGATCTTCTGGACCATGTGCGCGCCTTGCAGGACGAATTCGAGGAGAGATCATGACGCTTTATTCGCTGGACGGGCAAAGGCCCGAGATTGCCACCGATGCCTGGGTTGCGCCGGATGCCAACCTGATCGGGCTTGTCCGCCTTCTGGGGCAGGCTTCGGTGTGGTTCGGCTGTACCCTGCGCGGCGACAATGAATGGATCGAGGTGGGGCAGGGCAGCAATGTGCAGGAAAATTGCGTGCTGCATACCGACATGGGGTTTCCCCTGGTGATCGGCGCCGATTGCACCATTGGCCACAAGGCGATGCTGCACGGGTGCAAGATCGGCGCCGGGTCGCTGATCGGCATGGGGGCGACGGTGCTGAACGGTGCGGTGATCGGGCGGGGGTGCCTGATCGGCGCTGGGGCGCTGATCACCGAGGGCAAGGAAATTCCCGATGGCAGTCTGGTGATGGGCGCGCCGGGCAAGGTGGTGCGGCAACTGGATGAAAAGGCGCTTGCGGGCCTTTTGAAATCCGCCGAAGGATACCGCGCCAATGCCCGTCGGTTTGCCGCGGGTCTGAACCCACTCTGAAAGCTGCCCATGTCCGAAACCCCGAAAACCATCGTGCGCCGCACCCCCTGGCCCAGCAGTTCGTCGCGCGCCGTCGTTACCCCGCTGCAACCCTCGGTGGTCTATGCCAGCGCGTCGCCCGACGCCCTGGACGATCAGTATGAGGGGCGTGCGAAGGGCTATACCTATGCCCGCGAAGGCCACCCCAACGCCGATGTTCTGGCCGCCAAGATCGACGGAATGGAAGGTGCCAGCGGCGGTTTTATCCTGGGATCGGGAATGGCGGCGGTAACGGCAGCGATGCTGGGCTGCCTGAAGGCGGGCGATCATGTGTTGGGCGGCGATCAGTTGTATGGTCGGTCGATGCGGATGCTGTCGACCGAGCTGCCGCGTCTTGGGATCGAAACCTCGCTGGCCGATCCGACCGACGGCGCGGCCATGGCGGCGGCGATCCGGCCCAACACCCGGATGATCCTGATCGAGGTGGTCAGCAACCCCACCCTGCGCGTGGCCGATGTGCCCGCCATCGCTGCGCTGTGCCGCGACCGGGATATTTTGCTGTGCGTTGACAACACCTTTACCACGCCGCGCGGGTTTCGCCCCTTCGATCATGGCGCCGACATCGTGCTGCATTCGGTGACAAAGCTGTTGGCGGGCCATTCGGATGTGACGCTGGGCTGGATCGCCGCGCGTGACGCGCAGGTGCGCGCCGCCATGCTGGGCACTGCGGTGACGCTGGGCCTGACGCCCAGCCCGTTCGATTGCTGGCTGGCCGAGCGGGGGCTGTATTCGTTCGAGCTGCGCTATGACCGGGCCGAGGAAAACGCCGCGCGCCTCGCCGATGCCATTGCACCCTTGCCGGGGGTCAAGCGGGTGTTGTACCCGATGCGCCCCGATCATCCCGACCACAACCGCGCTGCGCATCTGCTGGCCGGGCGCGGCGGCAATATGGTGACGTTCGAGATCGAAGGCGGGCGGGCCCAGACAAATGCCCTGGTGCAGGCGGCGCAAAACATCGCCTTTGCCCCAACGCTGGGCGATGTGGGAACCACGCTCAGCCATCCTGCCACCTCGTCGCACCGGGCACTGTCGCCCGAGCGGCGGGCGCAACTGGGGCTGGGCGAGGGGGTGTTCCGGGTGTCCGTCGGGGTTGAACCGGCGGATCTGCTGATCGACGAATTCAGGGCCGCCATCGCAGCTGCCCGCGCGACCGCCTGAGGCGGGGGAACTGCGGCGCGTTCAGATGCGGCGCAGTTCGCTCGGGTCAAACACGGCGAAATCCAGCCCCGGACAGGACATTCTGACTTCGGCGCAGATCATTCCGGGGGCGGGAAGATTGGCGCCCAATATGCGTTGGCGACCGCGAAACCCTTTTGTCCAAAGGTATTGTGCCAATTCCAGGCAGTCGAACAGCGGCGTGATCGCAAAGGACAGCACAATATCGGGATCGGGCCTGTCCTTGAGGTGGTGCGCCAGATCATAGATATGACAGTGATCCATCTGCAACGGCACGGGCAGTTGCAAATTGGCGCGGCACAAGTTGACCGGATCACCGACGAACAGGAAGGTGGGGTGGGCCTGCGACCTGGTGTTGTGCTGGGTTTTCAGCGCGCTTTGGTCAATCTTGGCATCTTTTGTCATGTCGGGACCACCTGATAAAAGGGGCGCGGTGTCACATTCCGGCGCGGGGCCGACAGATTGTAAAACATCGCTTCTGCGATATTGTAACTCTGGAACCGTATGCAACTCAACCGATAACTGTTGACACTGACGTCAAGTCGGCGGCAATCCGGCACAGGTACAGCAAAGACCGGCCGATGGAGATTCCATGCAGATCGAGGCGATCCAGATGGTTTTGGCGGCGCTGCAACCGCCGGCGATCTTCATCGACAACGAAAGCCGCATCGTGGTGTGCAATACGGCGGCCAAGGCGCTGTTGGGGGCCGGGGCGCAGGGGCGGCATTATGTTTCCATCCTGCGTCAACCGATGATCCTGGATGCGATCGAGGCGGTGATGCGGGGCGGTGCCCCGATGCGGGCGAATTTCATCGGCTCGGAAGGCGGGCGCGAAACCCTCTGGATCGCCAGCGCGGCCCCCTTGTCGGCCGAGGGGGTGGTGGGCATTCTGGTCAGCTTTGAAGATACCACCGCCATGCACGAGGCGGGCCAGATGCGCCGCGATTTCGTGGCCAATGTCAGCCACGAATTGCGCACGCCCCTGACCGCGCTGATCGGTTTCATCGAAACCCTGCGGGGCGCGGCGCGCGATGACCCTGCGGCGCGGGACCGGTTTCTGACAATCATGGCGCGCGAGGCCACGCGGATGAACCGTCTGGTGCAGGATCTGCTGTCGCTCAGCCGGGTGGAAAGCGAAGAGCGGATGCGCCCCACCGGTCGGGTGAACCCCGGCGATCTGCTGCGCTCGGTCGTCATGTCGATGGCGCCCCTCGTCGAGGAACGCGGCGTGACCCTGGCGCTGAGCGGCGCCGAGGGGTTGCCCGAGATCGTCGGCGATGCGGATCAACTGCGCCAGGTGTTCAACAATCTGATCGAGAACGCGGTGAAATACGGCGGCGACGGCAAAATGGTGACGCTGAGCGCCCACCTGATCGAGCGGGAACCGTCGATGCGCGCCAGCGCCGTGCAGATCGACGTTCACGATCAGGGCGAAGGCATTGACCCGCTGCACATTCCCCGGCTGACCGAACGGTTCTATCGCGTTGACAATCACCGCTCGCGGGAAATGGGCGGAACCGGGCTGGGCCTTGCGATTGTCAAACATATCGTCAGCCGCCACCGCGGACGCCTGCGAATTACCAGCACCGCAGGGCAGGGCAGCATATTTTCGGTGCTTTTGCCACTTGTCTGACGTATTGCGCGATTTTGTCATGAAACCGTAAAGCCTGTGTCACACAAGCGCGTTGCAATGCTGGAAAGGCGGCACACTGCCGCAGCCATTCGCACCGCAGGAGTGTTCGATGCCCGTCGAGACAACACCATTTGCCGCATGGTTCCCGCCGTCAATGAACAGCTTTGGCGATGTGGCCTGTATCCAGAGGCTGGGCCATGCCCTGCTGTGCCGGGTTATATGCTTGAAGGGGCGGACATTGCCGGTGTTGCACCATGCCCAAGCAGAAGGGCAAACATGACAATGCCTCTCATCACGCTGGACAGCGCTGCGCACACTGGCACCATAGGTCATCGCTCAGCGAAAGGACTGCAGTCATGAACGAACATCACATCTCATCGGCTTTCGACCGCGATCTTGAGGGGGTCACCGCCCTGATCATGAAAATGGGCGGTCTGGTCGAAGTGGCGATCCTGAACAGCGCAAACTCGCTGGTCGATCGCGATCTGGAACTGGCGATGGAGGTGCGCAAGGGAGATCAGGCCATCGACACACTGGAAGATCGGGTGAACCAGGAGGCTGCCCGCATCATCGCGTTGCGCGCCCCCGTGGGCAGCGATCTGCGCACGGTTCTGAGTGTGATGAAGATCAGCGCAAATCTTGAACGTTGCGGCGATTATGCCAAGAATCTGGCCAAGCGCACCAGTGTTCTGGCCGAGATGACGCCGGTGGGCGGGTCCAGCCAGAGCATTCGCCGGATGGCGCGCGAGGTTGAAAAAATGCTGAAGGATGCGCTGGACGCCTATTTGCAACAGGACGCGGAACTGGCCGCCGACGTGCGCGGCCGCGACCGCGAGATCGACCAGATGTACAACGCCCTGTTTCGCGAATTCCTGACCCACATGATGGAGGATCCGCGCAACATCACCGCCTGTATGCATTTGCATTTCATCGCCAAGAACATCGAACGCATGGGCGATCATGTAACCTCGATCGCCGAACAGGTGATTTATCTGGTCACCGGCGACATCCCCGACGACAACCGCGACAAACAGGACCGCACGGCCTATGTCGGCGGACCGGCAGGGTGATTCGATGACCGGCGCGGCGCCCCGTGTAATGGTCGTTGAGGACGAACCGTCCCAACGCGAGGTTCTGACCTATAACCTTGAGGCGGAAGGGTTCGATGTGTGCAGTGCCGAAACCGGCGACGAGGCGCTGCTGCGGGTTGATGAAGAGGCGCCCGACATCATTCTGCTGGACTGGATGCTGCCGGGTGTGTCCGGAATCGAGGTGTGCCGCCGCCTGAAGATGCGCGCCGAAACCCGTGCGACGCCGATCATCATGCTGAGCGCGCGCAGCGAAGAGGTGGACAAGGTGCGCGGTCTTGAAACCGGCGCCGACGACTATATCGTCAAACCCTATTCAGTGATCGAGCTGATGGCGCGGGTGCGCGCACAATTGCGCCGATCGCGCCCCGCCAGCGTGGGCCAGCGGTTGGAATTTGCCGATTTCGTCCTTGATTCGGAAACCCATCGGGTGACGCGGGGCGACAAGCCGCTGAAGTTGGGGCCGACCGAATTTCGCCTGCTGTCAACCTTCATGGAAAAGCCGGGCCGGGTCTGGAGCCGCGAGCAGCTGCTCGACCGGGTCTGGGGACGCGACATTTATGTCGATACCCGTACGGTGGACGTGCACATCGGCCGCCTGCGAAAGGCCCTGTGCCAGCACGGCGGCGACGATCCGCTGCGCACCGTCCGCGGCGCGGGCTATGCCTTGGGGTGAGGCGCGCCCGGAAAAAGGTCCGGTGGACCTTTTTCAGCGCCGAACGCGCGAAGCGCCGGGGCAGGCGCGCCCGCAGTGTCGGGCTGGGCGTGCGAATGTTGCCCCATCAAGCCGCAGCAACACCCCGCCGGACCTACAAAAATAAGACGGTCGGTTACGCCGGCGCACTGTCGGGGATCACGCCAAGCCGCCCGATGCCCCACCATGCAAAGCGATGGAGCGCAGCAAGACGCGCCATTCACCATTAGGGAGGGTTTGCAATGAAGACGAATTTTCTGGGGACAATCTCGGCGCTGGCCGTGGCCACCACCGGTGGCATGGCCTTTGCCGAGGCGCATGGCGGGCCGTTGAAGGTGGGCGTGCTGGTGACGCTTGAGGGCACTTATGCGGTGCCCGGTGGCGATGGCGTGCGCGGGATTGAACTGGCGCTTCAGCAGAACGCGAACATGGCCGGGGGCCGGCAGATCGAAATCACCACGGTATCGACCGACGCCAGTCCCGACAGTGCCGTGCGTGGCGCGCGCAAGCTGGTCGAACAGGACGGCGTGGATATCGTGATCGGGCCGCTTTCGGGGTCAGAGGGCATTGCCATCCGCGACTATTCCAAAACCCAGCCAGGCGTGACCTTCATCAATGGCATCTCGGGCGCGCAAGAGGCGACCTATGTCGAGCCGTCGGAAAACTTTTTCCGGTTCAACATGGAAGGCGCCCAATGGTCGGCCGGTCTGGGCGATTATGTTGTAAACGAAAAGGGATACAAGACCGTCGCCACCATTGGCGAGGATTACTCGTTCATCTATACCCAGGTTCTTGGGTTTGCCCTTGGGTTCTGTCAGGCGGGTGGCGAAATCACCGAACGGTTCTGGGTGCCGCTGGGCACCAAGGATTTCGGCAGCATCATCGCGTCGCTGCCCGATGATGTCGATGCGATCTATCTGGGTCTGGGCGGCGGCGATGCCGTGAACTTCCTGAACCAGTACCAGCAGGCCGGGGGCAGTGCCAACCTGATCGGCGGTACGATCATGGTGGATGGTACGGTGCTGAACTCGAAAGGCTCGGCCAAGGATGCGCTGATCGGCGTGCCGTCGTCCGGGCCGCAGGCCGACACCTATGACGGTGAAAAATGGCAAGCCTTTGTGCGGCAGTACAAGGCGGCTTTCCCCGACGGCTTTCCATCGCCGTCGCTGTTTGCAACAGGCTATTACAACGCCACACAGGCGATGCTGCAATGCGTCGATCAGGTTGGGGGCAATCTGGGCGAAGGTCATGCCGCCTTGCGCGATTGTCTGAGCACACTGGAACTGGACGCGCCGAACGGAATGATCCGGCTGGATGACAACCGCCAGGCGATCGGCACCAACTTTATCACCGAGGTGCAGGAACAGCCTGACGGTACGCTGGCCAACAACGTGGTGAAGGTGGTCGACGGCGTGGATCAGCGCCTTGGCCTGAGCAAGGAGGCGTTCGACGCCATCGGCCTGCCGGGCCGCGACGTACCCGAGTGCAAGACATCCTATTGATCTGACACTCGGACCCGGGCGGTTCCTCTCTCCCGGCCGCCCGGGCATTTTTGCCGGATATTTTCCACGGGTGTGGCCATGACGCTGATCACCTATCCCACGCGCGTGCATTTTGCCGACGGCGTGCTGGAAGAGGCTTTGCGCTCGGAGTTGGACAGGCAGGGCCACCGCACCCCGCTTCTGCTGGCCGAGACGGATCTGACGGGCAGTGCGTTTCACGACCGGGTGCTGTCGGGCCTGCCCAGGCGGGCGGACTGTGCAACGGTGGGAATTGCGCCGCTGGCGGCTTCCGGCGCAGTGGTTGACGCCGTGCTGGCGCAGCATTCCAAAACCCCGGTTGACGTGATTGTCGCCTTCGGCAGTGCCCGCGCGATAAGCATGGCGCGCGAATGCCGCCGCGCCCTATCGGACGGGAAGATTGATCTTTATGCCATTCCGGGGGTCGACGGATTGCCCGACCCCGGCAGCAGCAGCGTTGAAAGCTGGCGCATGGGGCTGCCGTCGATCCTGATCTGCGATCCAACGGTTACTCTGGGTGCGGACCGAAGGATCAGCCAGGCGGCCTCGGTCCTGTCGCTGGCGCGTTGTCTGGAAAGCTATCTGGCGCTGTCGTTCAATCCGCCGGCCGATGGCATGGCGCTGGATGGGTTTCGGCGCTGTATCCGCAACATCCACCGGCTGAGCGACGCCGATGCGATTGAGGTGCGGCGCGATCTGATGGCGGCCAGTCTGAACGCGATGATGGCCCAGGAAAAGGGCATCGGCCCGGCCCAGATTCTGGCGCGCGCGCTGGGCCAAGGGCACAGCCTGAAACCGGGGCGCGATACGGGGGCCATCGCGCGGTTGATCTTGCCCGGCGTTCTGGCTGTGCTGTCCCCCGAGGGCGACCGGCCCGCAGCGCTGTGCGCGCTGATGGGCGGGGCCGGGCCGCTGGCAGAGGGAATGCGCGATTTTCTGGCCGATCTGCCGCTGGACGGGCGCCTGTCGGATCTGGGCATTGACGCCGAGGATATGGACCGCGCTATCCTTGCGTTGGATGGCCGTGCCGACATCGTGCCCGGAGCGGCGCGGGCGGTGCTTGAGGCGGTGCTGTAACACCTCTGTCTGGCCAGACTGTCGGGGGCCTCTGCAACCGGTCCGATACCCGCGCGTGGTGTTTGCAAACACCGAAACCTCCATGCCGCGCACCGCATGGGACGGTTTCGATCACCGCTGACGTAACCCAGAGTATGATTTTCAATGTTTCGGGCTTGCCCGAACGGGTCTGGATATGCGGCACTTGGACTCCGACTATACCACCGCAGAGTGGTACGTCGGCCTGGGAGGAGACAAGATGAGTCATGCCGTATCGGTTTCGCACGGCGAATTCGGCCGCGCCTCGATCTACCGGCTGAACAAGTCGGGCGTCACCCACGCCCACCGCGAAGGGCATCTGGTGTTCCATATCGGCGGACCCACCGGCACGATGACGGTGGGCGACACCGAGGTGCCGAACGGCTGCAACACCGGCACTGCCATCAGCCCTTGGGAGCCGCATTGCTGGAACGGTGCAGGCGATGCCGAAATCCTTTGTCTGACGCTGTATATCAAGCCGATGTGGTTTCTTGAAAATTCGGTTTCTGCGGAATATGCGTTGAAATTCGGTGGCGCGCGGATATGCGTCACACCACAGATCGACAGCCTTGTCAGACGGCTGACGGCACATCTTCTGGAGGATCAGGAACACGACGGATTCGACGCGTTGTTGTTTGCCCTGACCCTGCAAAGCTTTGAGCAAAGCTGGAATGCCGCACCGGCCAAAAGCCGGGACACCGCCTGTACGCGGTTCAACGATTTCCGTGTGCGCCGCGCCTTGCGCCTGCTGCAGGACCGCATGGGAGAAGATGTTGACATGGAAAGCATCGCGCGCACCGTCGGTCTGTCGCGGCCGCATTTCTTCAAGCTGTTCAAACAGCAGATGGGGGTTACGCCCAATATCTACCTCAACACCCTGCGCAGCGAACAGGCGATCGAGGATTTGTTGACGACCCGGAAATCGGTCACCGACATTGCCCATGATCTGGGGTTTTCCAGCCAGGCCAGTTTTACCCGGTTCTTCTCAAGCAACGTGGGAATCGCACCCAGCGAATACCGCCGTGTGGCCCATTGTTCAGACAGCGCTTTTCCGATGCTGGGCCAACCGAAAAGACTGTCGGGTATGCCGTCGGGCGTTGTGCGGTCGTAGGGTTGGCACAGGTGGTGAACGTGACCAGCAGGGGGAACAGGGTGGAAATGACGCGGCCGGACATCCGCACCGACCCGGCACGCCGCATCATGCGGGCCGCAGAATGAGACAGTTCGCCCGACACCACCCGATCTGGACGGGGCTGTTGGCGATTGTCGTGGCTGTTTTGTTATGGGCGATTTTCGCGGTCTGGCCGGCCGCGTTGGAAGATGCGATCGGGCGCAAGAAGCTGTTTCTGAACGCGCTGTTCAACGGCATCACTCTGGGGGGGCTGTATTTCCTGGTGGCCAGCGGTTTCACCCTGATTTTCGGCCTGATGCGCAATGTGAATCTTGCGCATGGGTCACTTTATCTTCTGGGGGGCTATGTCGGCTATTTCGCGGCCGACATCACCGGGTTCTGGCTGTTGGCCTTTCCGATCGCCTTTCTTGTGGTGGCGTTCTTTGGTGTGATGTTGCAAATCCTCGTGTTTCGCCGGATCGAGGGGCAGGATTTGCGCCAGACACTGGTGACCTTGGGCATTTCCATCGTCGTGGCCGATCTGATGCTGTGGGGCTTTGGCGGTGATTTTTACAACATATCGCCGCCCTCGTGGCTGTCGGGGCCGATGACGACGTTTTTTGTCACCGCTGTGCGATCTTCAGGCGAACCGGTTTACATGACCTATCCGCTTGTGCGGATCGTGATTTTCATCGCCTCGGTCGTGGTCGGGGTGGCGATGTGGTTGG
>JAACVA010000015.1:352-5381 GCA_009992615.1 Rhodobacterales bacterium | reverse complement strand
TGGATGACCGCGACATGCTGAGCGCGACCGGCGCGCGCATCCAGATCGTGTTTGTCGGCGTCTTTGCCTTTGGTGCGGGGCTGGCGGGGATTGCCGGTGTCGTCGGTGGCACGTTCCAGTCCATCGCGCCGGGCGAAGATATCCGGTTTCTGCTGGCCTCCCTGGTCGTGGTGATCGTCGGCGGTATGGGCAGCATTCCGGGCGCCGCCCTGGGCGCGCTGCTGATCGGGTTGGCCGAACAATTCGGATCGGTGTATTTTCCCACCTATGCGGTGGTGCTGACCTTTCTCATCATGGTTGTCGTGCTGGCCTTCAGGCCGCAGGGCCTGTTGGGAAAAGCGTAAATGGTTGCCCTGCCCGACACACGCCCCGATTCCGACACGACGCGCGACCAAAGGATGTGGCTAGAACGCGTTCCTGCGCAATATTGGGTGCTGGGCATCCTTCTGTTGATCATCCCGTCCTTTGCCAGCGATTTCGTGATGTTCCAGATCATGGGCTGGACCTATATTCTGGGTTTGATCGCGCTCAGCCTGATGTTTCTGGGCGGCTATGGCGGCATGGTGTCGCTGGCGCAGATGACGTTCGCGGGATTTGCCGGTTATCTCGTGGCGATCTTCGGCGATTCCGCGATCAGCGGCATATCACAGGGCTGGCCGTGGTTCGTGACGATCCCCCTGGCGCTGCTGCTGACGATGCTGTTCGCCACGCTCGTCGGCTGGCTGGCCGTGCGGACCGAGGGGATTTACACCATCATGATCACGCTGGCCATCGCGGCGGCATTTTTCTATTTTACACGGCAGAATTACGACATCTTCAACGGCTTTCAGGGCTTCAATTCAGTTCTGCCTCCACAGCTGTTCGGGGTTGATTGGCGCGGCCCCGAGGCATTCTACTACCTGACGCTGTTCTGGGCCGTCGCGGGCTATGCCGGGGTGCTGTATGTGGGCCGTGCGCCGTTCGGGTTGGCGTTGCAGGGGGTGCGTGACAATCCGCGCCGGATGGCGGCGCTGGGGTACAATGTCACGGCGCACCGGGTGGCGGCCTATGCCTTTGCGGGGCTGATTGCCGGTGTCGGTGGCATACTGCTGACTTGGCAGTCGGCGCAGATTTCGCCCGGCACCGTGGGCATTCAGCCCGCCATCGACATTCTGGTCATCGCGGTGATCGGCGGGCTGCGCCACCCCATCGGGGCCTTCATCGGGGCCTTCATCTATGTGCTGCTGAAAACCTTTGCCGTCGATGTTCTGGTGGCGCTGGGGCTGTCGGGTGAACGGTTTCAACTGCTGATCGGCCTTGGGTTCCTGATCATCGTGTTCTGGTCGCCGGATGGGCTGTTGGGGCTGTGGGACAAACTGCGCGAAAGCCGCCGGCGCGATCCGCTGACCGGTCGGAGGGGGGAGTGATGGCCGCCGCCTTGGCCCGCCGCCCGGTTGCCGAACGCATGGCGGCCACCGGCACCGACAACGCGCTGGAGCTGCGCAACCTGTCGAAGAAATTCGGCGCGCTCGAAGCATTGGCCGACATCAACCTGACCGTAAAACCGGGCGAACGGCGCGCCGTGCTGGGCAGCAATGGTGCAGGCAAGACGACACTGTTCAATTGCATCACCGGCGATTTTCCGCCAACCACCGGCGCGATCCGGTTCTTTGGCGAAGACATCACCGCATTTCCGGCGCAGGAACGCATCCGCCGGGGGCTGCGGCGCACCTATCAGATTTCGCTGTTGTTTTCCGGCCTGTCCGTGCTTGACAATATCTATCTTGCCTGTCGCGGCGTGTCGCGGGGGCGGTTTTCGTTCATCCGCCCGGGGCGCAGCGATGCACTTATGCAATCGGCCGAGGATCTGTTGCGCGTTGTCCATCTGGAACCGGTGCGCGAAACCCTGGTCAGCGATTTGAGCTATGGTCAGCAGCGGCAGCTGGAGATCGCCATGGCGCTGTCGGGCGCGCCGCGCTTTATCCTGTTCGACGAACCCGCCGCCGGCCTGTCGCCGACCGAGCGGGGCGAGTTGGTGGAAATCCTGACCGGCCTGCCGTCGCATGTCGGCTACATCATCATCGAACATGACATGGATGTGGCCCTGCGCGTTTCGGACATGGTAACGATGATGCACAACGGTCGCATCTTCAAGGAAGGCAAGCCCGCCGAGATCGAGGACGACGAAGAGGTGCAGGCGCTGTATCTCGGGGGGGGCCATGGCTGAGCGTGCAGGCCCCGCGATCCTTGAGGTGAAAGACCTCAACGTCTATTACGGCCAGTCCCACGCCTTGCAGGGGGTGAACCTGACGCTGGGCCAAGGCGTGCTGTCGGTGGTTGGGCGCAACGGCATGGGCAAGACCACGCTGTGCAAGGCGATCATGGGTCTGGTGCCTACGACATCGGGTGCAATTTTCCTTGGTGGCCAATCCCTTGCAGGGCTTTCTTCAGCCGAGATCGCGCGCCTTGGCATCGGTTATGTGCCGCAGGGGCGGCGGCTGTGGAAATCGCTGACGGTGGATGAACACCTGAAATTGGTGGCGACCAAAGGCGGTGCCTGGACACCCGAGCGGATCTATTCGACATTTCCAAGGTTGGCCGAGCGCAAGCAGAACGGTGGCGGCCAGTTGTCGGGCGGCGAACAACAGATGTTGGCGATTTCCCGCGCCCTGCTGCTGAACCCGCGCCTGTTGGTGATGGACGAGCCGACCGAGGGGTTGGCCCCGGTGATCGTCAATCAGGTGGCCGAAATGTTGCTGCGCCTTGGGCGTGAGGGCGACATCGACGTTCTGGTGATCGAACAGAACATCGGCGTTGCCTGTTCGGTGGCCGAGCGTGTGGCGATCATGGTGAACGGCAAGATCAACCGCGTGATGGATGCCGGGGTTTTGGCGGGTGACCGCGATCTGCAACAGGCGCTGTTGGGGGTGGGGCGCCACGCCCATGACGAAGCCCCGGATCGGACCGAAACGCGCAGTGCACCGCGCAACGCGCCGACAGGCCCGGCCAAGGTGTATCTTTCCAACCCGAAACCGCCCACCCGGTGGAGCGCGCCTGTGCCGGTTCACATCCTTGAACAATCGGCCCGCACGGTGACCGATGCCGCGCCTCACACGCCGCAGGCGGCGCCAAAGGTGGATGCACGCGGCGGCATCGTCTATGTCTGCGGTACGCTCGACACCAAGGGCGACGAGCTGCGCTTCATGCGTGACATCGTCAAGGCGGCGGGGCTGCGTGTGGCGCTGGTCGATCTGTCGACCAGCGGCAAACCTTCCGGCGCCGAAGTGCCGCCCTCGGTTGTGGCCGCGTTTCACCCGCGCGGCGCGGCAGGGGTGTTCACCGGCGACCGGGGCAGCGCCGTAGCGGGCATGACTCTGGCGTTCGAGCGGTGGATGCCATCGCGCGGCGACGTTGCGGGTCTGTTGGCGGCGGGGGGGTCAGGCGGCACCGCCCTTGTGGCGCCGGCGTTCCGGGTGCCACCGTTGGGCGTGCCTAAGGTGATCGTTTCCACCGTGGCCAGCGGCAATACAGAACAATATGTCGGTGCCGCCGACATCACGATGATGCACTCGGTTGCCGATGTGCAGGGCCTGAACCAGATCACGCGCGAGGTTCTGGGCAATGCCGCCCATGCCGTTGCGGGCATGGTCAAGGGGCGGCAGGGCGCGCGCGCTGTATCCGACAAACCAGCCATCGGGCTGACCATGTTCGGCGTCACCACGCCTTGTGTGCAACAGGTTGTGGCGGATCTGGGCCGCGATTACGATTGCCTCGTGTTCCACGCCACCGGATCAGGTGGGCGCAGTATGGAAAAACTGCTGTCATCTGGTATGTTGCAAGGTGTTCTTGACCTTACCACGACCGAGGTCTGCGATATGGTGGCCGGTGGTGTCTTTGCCGCCGATCCCACCCGATTTGACGCCGCCATCGACAGCCGCCTGCCGTTTATCGGCGCCTGCGGCGCGCTGGACATGGTGAATTTCAACGCGCCGCAAACCGTGCCGGATAAATACCGCAGCCGGCTGTTTCATGAACACAACCCGCAGATCACCCTGATGCGCACATCGGTTGAAGAAAACATCGTAATGGCAAGATTTATTGGTGAAAAACTGAACCGGATGAATGGTGTAGTGCGGTTTTTCCTGCCCGAAGGGGGTGTGTCGTCGATCGACACCAAAGGCCAGCCGTTCTGGGATCCGGCCGCCGACAAGGCGCTGTTCGACACGCTGGAAAAAACCGTGATCAAGACCGCCAACCGGCAACTGGTGCGTGTGCCGCACAACATCAACGATCCTGAATTCGCCGCGCTGGTGGTCAAGACCTTTCGGTCATTCCACAGCCTGCCGACAAGATCCGCCAAAGGAGCGTAAACCATGATCGACCGTGACACCCTGATGCACAAGTTCCGCGCCATGCGCGACGCCGGGCAGCCGATCGTCGGTGGTGGTGCGGGCACTGGCCTGTCGGCCAAGTGCGAAGAGGCGGGCGGGATCGACCTGATCGTGATTTACAACTCAGGGCGCTATCGCATGGCCGGGCGCGGATCGCTGGCGGGGCTGATGCCCTATGGCGACGCCAACGCGGTGGTGATGGACATGGCGCGCGAAGTGCTGCCGGTGGTGAAGCACACGCCTGTCCTGGCCGGTGTCTGTGCGTCTGATCCGTTTCGCGACATGGACAGGTTTCTGGATCAGGTGAAGGTGGTTGGATTTTCCGGCGTGCAGAATTTTCCCACCGTGGGCCTGATCGACGGTACCTTTCGCGCCAATCTTGAAGAAACCGGCATGTCCTATGCCCTTGAGGTCGACATGATCCGCATGGCCCGAGAAAAGAACATGCTGACAACGCCTTACGTTTTCTGCGAAGACGATGCCCGCGCCATGGCAGCGGCGGGCGCGGACATCATCGTGGTGCATCTGGGGCTGACGACGGGCGGGTCGATCGGCGCGCAGACCGGCGTGACCCGCGCCGAGGCACCGGCGCTGACCGATGCCTGGGCCAAGGCCGCGCTTGAGGTGAACCCCGATCTGATCGTGCTGGTGCACGGCGG